>JBEKVL010000644.1:0-4237 GCA_049514055.1 Tepidisphaeraceae bacterium
TGACGAACGCTTTCCCAAGGGCATGCTCGAATTCGGTGGGCTTTACAAACAGGAAGTGGAGTCGTTCCACAACCTTTTGATCGTGATGATCATGGCAATACTGCTGGTCTTCACGGTTCTGCTGCTCGAGTTCCGTTCGTTCCTCCAGCCGCTGGCAATCGTGGCCGGCTCGTTGCTGGCGCTCTTGGGAACGATCTTCGCGCTGGGGATCACCGGGACATCCGAGAACATCATCTCACGCCTGGGCGCCATCATCGGCGTGGGGATCGTGGCCAAGAACGGCATCCTCATGCTCGACTTCGTCGATCACCTGCGCGGGACGGGCATGAGCCTGATCGAGGCGCTGGTCCACTCCGGCCGGCGGCGTCTGCGGCCGGTGCTGATGACCTCGATGGCCGCCGCGCTGGGCATGTTGCCCCTGGCCTACGGCATCGGCTCGGGCGCCGACATGCTCCGGCCCATGGCGATCGCGGTCATCGGCGCACTGTGTGTTTCCGTGCTGCTCTCGCTGGTGGCGACTCCGACGATCTACTATCTGATGATGCGAATGGTGCCGTGGCAGGATCGGAGGGTGACCGGAAATCCGGGCAAGTCGTAAACGGTTACCACTGCAGGAGCTGTCCTGCTGAGTCGTCATGGGCCTTTGGCCCACCCGCGGACAACGAAAGATGTCAGAAGAGTCATTCTGAGCGTACCCGCGGAGAATCTGACCGCGGACTTCATAGCCAGATCCTTCGCAAGTACGCTCAGGATGACTGTTTGTGGCCAATATGCGGTTTCCGGAAACATGGTCATCCCCGACCATCCACCACGAAACCGCTCTGATTCAACTCCGGTCGATGTTGCCGGTATGCTCTTATATGTTCCTATTTCGTAAAGGATTCATTATGCGAAACTCTCGTCTGACTTCGAGTCTATTGGCGATGCTGGTCGCTTGCCTGCTGGCCGCATCGGCCCGGGCGGCCGAGCCCCAGTACAAGTTCATCAAGGAAATCCAGATCGGCGGCGGCGGCGGATGGGATTACCTCTCGGTCGATCCGGTCGGCCGCCGGCTTTATGTGGCGCACGGCACCAAGGTCGTGGTCATCGACATCGAGAAAGATCAGGTTGTCGGCGAAGTCATGGATACGCCGGGTGTACACGGGTTTGTCGCGGTGCCCGAGTTGAAGCGCGGGTTCTCCAGCAATGGCAGGGAGGACAAGGCGAGCATTGTCGATCTCGAAACGCTCAAGACCCTATCAAAGGTATCGACGGAAGGAAACCCCGACGCCCTCCTGTACGACCCCGCCACCAAGCATGTCTACACGTTCAATGGCCGGGGTAAGTCAGCCACCATCTTCGAGGCCGAAACCGGCAAGGTTCTGGCCAGCGTGCCTCTGGGCGGCAAGCCGGAAACCGGGGTCGTCGATTCGGCGGCCGGCAGAGTTTACGTGAACATTGAAGACAAGGACGAGATCGCCGTCATCGACACCAAGATCCACCAGGTCGTGAACCACTGGCCGATCGCTCCCGGCAAATCGGCCACGGGCCTGGCTATTGATGTGGAGCATCATCGGCTCTTCGTCGGCTGCGGCCGAGACCACATGCTGATGATAGACAGCACCAGCGGCAAGGTGGTCGCCGATGTCCCGAGCGGGCAGGGCGTGGACGCGGCGGCATTCGATCCGGGGACGCAACTGGCTTTCGTCTCGGCCGGCGGCAGCGGCACCGTGATCATTGCCCACGAGGATTCGCCCGACAAACTGACGGTCGTGCAAACCCTCACGACCGAGCGCGGAGCCCGGACCATGGCGTTGGACCCCAAGACCCACAAGATATACCTGGCCAACGCGAAGAACCGGCAGGACGCGACGAGCTTCAAGGTGTTGATTTACGGCCCGCAATAACCACTGAATTTGGGCCAATTACTGTGAAGACGGTTGCCGGCTCAGGCGCACTGCCGCCCACACTCCGCCAATGACCAGAAGAAGGATCCCGGATGCGGACACGACAAATCCCACACCACCGACGAGCAGGTAGGGGAAGAAGTCCACTCCCTCGACTTCGTCCGAGACGGCCAGTTCTGTTCGCCAATCCGTCGGCAGCTTGAGCGGCTTGTTGATCTGCAGGACCATTTGATATGTCCCGACAGCGGCGGCGGGTCGATCTGACAAAGGCAGGGGTCGGCTCCATTCACCTCATTCCATGGCCCACCAATGATTGAGGGCGGCATTGCCTGGATCTTCGTTCTCGACACTCCCCGTGAATCGAGCAGCTCAATCGACATGACGCCATCGGTAATCGCTTTTTCGACAGTGTCACGCCTTTCCGTCGAGGGCCTGATACGCAGGGCAACTTTGACCGACCGACTCATTCTGGTCCGCTGACGATACTCAACCAACGTGCGTCCCGAACGAGAGAGATCCAGCGCGTATGCGAGAGGCTGTAAACGAAGAGCCGCGTCCATTTCCCTTTTCGCCCTGTAGAAGTCAACCAAGATTACGCCGCCAAAGACTGCGATCGCCATGCCTATGGTGAGCACGAGCAATGGCCCCACGCCGACGCGTCGCAGTCGCTCGTCATTCAAGATACGTGTACCCCTCCAACCCCGACTCATAGAACCGCAGCAGCACGCGCGATTCATCCACCGTCAGCTTCTGGTCGCGTAACGCTCGCTCGACTCGCTTGCGCATCGCCCGCGTCAGGTCGTCGGCACTGAACTGGACGTACTGCAACACCTCGCGCACCGTGTCGCCCTTGACGACCTCGTCGATCGACCAGCGCCCTTGCTCGTCCACGCTCACATGGACGGCGTTGGTGTCACCGAGCAGGTTGTGCAGATCGCCGAGGATTTCCTGATAAGCCCCGACGAGAAACGCGGCCAGATAGTAGTCGCTGCCGTCGTAGGCGTGCAGTTCGAGCACGCTCTTGACGTCGCGACGGTCGATGAAACGGTCGACCTTGCCGTCCGAGTCGCAGGTGATGTCGGCCAGGATTCCGCGGCAGGTGGGCTCCTGGTTGAGCCGGTGAATGGGCATGATCGGGAAGATCTGGTCGATGGCCCAGGAGTCGGGCATGGACTGGAAAATGGAGAAATTGCAGAAGTACGTGTCGGACAGCATCGACTCGAGGCCGGCAAACTCCTCGGGCACGTACTCCATGTGCCGCACCATGTTCAGCACCTTGGAGCAGACCCCGAAGAACAGCCGCTCGGCCAGCGAGCGGGCCTCGATGGTGCAGTAGCCGAGGTTGAAGAGGTTGAGCACTGCTTCCTTGCTGAGTTGCGCGTCGTGATAGTATTCGGTGAAGTTGTGTTCGTTCAGTCCACGATACGTATCAAACATGGCCACCAAAGGTGCCGGCAGATCGTCGCGCTCCGCCGGCGTGAGATCGGCCGGCAATTCGAACCGATTGAAGCCCGACCAGCCTACCACGTTGAAGATCAGCACCGAGTGATACGCGACCATGGCCCGGCCGGATTCGGAGATGATGATGGGGTGCTCGACGCCGACCGAATCACAGATTTCCTTGATGTGATAGACGACGTCGTTGGCATATTCCTGGAGGCCGTAGTTGATGGACGATTCGAAGTTGGTCTTGGAGCCGTCGTAGTCGACGCCCAGGCCACCGCCGACGTCGATGTACTTGAGGCCAGCGCCCAGCCGCTGCATCTCGACATAGACCCGCGTGAGTTCGATGATCGCGCCCTTGAGGTTGCGGATGTTGTTGATCTGCGAGCCGATGTGGAAGTGAAGCAGGTTGAGGCAGTCCCCCATGCCGTGGCGGCGGAGGAACTCGAGCGCCTCCATCACTTCGGAGATGAACAGGCCGAATTTGGAGCGGACCCCGCCCGAACTCTCCCATCGCCCGGCCCCGCGGGCGGCGAGTTTCACGCGGACGCCGATTGACGGCTTCACGCCGTGCAGCTTGGCGTACTTGACGATCAGTTCAAGCTCGCTGAACTTCTCGACAACGGGAATGATGTTCTTGCCGATCTTGGTCGCGAGAATGACGGCCTCGATGAACTCGTCATCCTTGAAGCCGTTGCAGACGATGGGTGTCTGGTCGTCTTCCACGAGCGCCATCACCGCCAGCAGTTCCGGCTTGGAGCCGGCCTCGAGGCCGACGCCGTACTCGTTGCCGAAGTTGAGGATCTCCTCGACGACGTGGCGCTGCTGGTTCACCTTGATCGGGTAAACGCAGCGGTACTGGCCCTTGAACTCGTGTTCCTTCATCGCGTGTTCGAACGCCTTGTGCA
>JBEKVL010000645.1:0-4227 GCA_049514055.1 Tepidisphaeraceae bacterium
TCGCCGGACTTCGTCTTCGGCATGGATGGTGACGTTGCCAGGCGCAACATCCTCGGACTGGCCGCCGCACAGCCCGCCATGGCCAGAGACGGCATCCGCCTCCGCCAGATCGGCCAGACCATCATCGAACTGCTGGCCGGCAAGCGCATCCACCCCGCCTGGACCGTCGCCGGCGGCGTCAACGAGCCGCTGCTGATGGAGAACCGCGAGAAGATCAAGGCAATGCTTCCCGACGCCTACGACATCTCCCGCCGCACGCTCAAGTGGTTCAAGACCCAGTTCAGCAAGTTCACGGAAGAGGCCGCCGCCTTCGCCAACTTCCCCACCCTGTTCATGGGCCTGGTCGGCCCGGGCGGCGAGTTCGAATACTACGACGGCAACCTGCGCTTCTGCGATGCGCAAGGCCACGTCGTCCAGGACCAGGTCCCCGGCGAGAAATACCTCGACGTCATCGGCGAGGCCGTCGAGCCCTTCTCCTACATGAAGTTCCCCTACTACAAGGCCCTGGGCTACCCCGGCGGCATCTATCGCGTCGGCCCGCTGGCGCGTCTCAACATCTGCGACAAGATGGGCACGCCCGGCGCCGACCAGGAATGGGCCGAGTTCCGCCAGCTCCAGCGCGGCGCCATTCTCAGCTCGTTCCACTATCACTACGCCCGCCTGATCGAAATTCTCTACTGCTGCGAGATGATCGAGAAGCTCATCAACAACCCCGAGATCATGTCGGACTACGTCCGGGCCCGCGCCCGGCCCAACCGCTTCGAGGGCGTCGGCGTCTCCGAGGCTCCGCGCGGAACCCTGATCCACCACTACAAGATCGACCGCAACGGCCTGGTCACCTGGGCCAACCTCATCATCGCCACCGGCCACAACAACCTGGCGATGAACCGGGGCGTGCTCCAGGTCGCCCAGCGCTTCGTCGACGGCAACAAGCTCAAGGAAGGCATGCTCAACCGCTGCGAAGCCGTGATTCGCTGCTACGACCCGTGCCTCAGTTGCGCGACGCACGCCTATGGCAAGATGCCGCTGGCGATCGAACTGGTGACACCCGATGGTACGGTGGTGGACGAGATGCGGCGGTAGTAGTTCTCAGCCCCGTAGGGGCGAAACATGTTAGCCCATGGCGCAAGCCATGGGGAAATGCGGCGTAGCAATCGACAGCCCCGTAGGGGCGAAACATAGTAGCCCATGGCGCAAGCCATGGGAGAAAGCGACATCAGTATCTCCTGAGCCCCGGAGGGGCGACACAACATTTCTTTCGCCCCTCCGGGACTTTCGTTTCTTCCGCCGTGGTTTTCCCACGACTTACGTCGTGGGCTAACATGTGCCGCCCCTTCCGGGGCTAACGGAAGGCCCGTATGACGACCGACAGAACTGCCGGCGGGATGACAGACAAGAATGTCTGCCCTACCGACACGATCGACGGCAATGCCGGCGGGATGACAGACACGAACGTCTGTCCCACCGATATCGGCGTCCTCGTCGTCGGCATCGGCAGCCTCATCCGCGGCGATGATGGAGCGGGTCGGCTGGTCGCCGAGCGGCTGGCCGACTCGCTCCGCCTTCCGGGCGTCGAGGTGATGAGCGTCCACCAGCTTACCCCGGAACTCTCGGAAATCGTCGGCCGGAGCAGCGTCGCCGTCTTCGTCGATGCCAGTGCGGCCGACCCGCCGGGCAAGCTCGTCTGCCGCGAGGTGCAGCCCTCGGCCGACATCGACCCCGGCGCCCACATCTGCACGCCCCGCTCGCTGCTGGCCTGGTCGCGCTGGCTGTATGGGCGGTTTCCGCCGGCTTTCCTCTTCAGCGTCGGCGGCGAGAAGTTCGATATTACCGAGGAACTCACGTCGACGGTCCAGCGTGGTGCGGCCGAATTGCAGGTTCAGATCGAGGCGTATGTGCGTGTCTTGCAGGGCTGGCTTTCGGCCGGGAAAAAGGGCACAATTCCCGTGCCGGCGCCGTTGTCGGCGGGATGAACAGAGAGACGCAAATGCAAAATGGTCAATGCAGAATGCTGAATGAAATTCAATTCTGCATTCCGCATTCACCATTCTGCATTCACGAATTGGAGACTTGAGCCATGCATGAGTACTCCCTCGCCGAGGCTCTTCTCAAACAGGTCATCAGCCACGCCCCGCCCGGCTCCAAGGTCGAGCGGGTCGTGATCGAGGCCGGTCCCCTGCAGGGCATTGAGCCGTACGCCATGCAAACCGGCTGGCAGCTCATCACCCACGACACGCCCTACGCCCACGCCGTCCTGGAAATCGTCGAACTTCCCTGGCCCCTCCACTGCCCCGGCTGCGGGAAGGACTGGACCAGCCCCGTGTTCCCGGCCACTTGTTCCTGCGGCTGCGCCGAGTCCCACCCGGCCGGCGGCCGCGATCTTCTTCTCAAGTCCCTCACCATTGCCGACTAAGGAGCCTTGTCTCATGAAAGTGCAGCTTGTTGAAAACGTCCTCAAAGCCAACGACGAAGTGGCCTCCCTCAACCGCCGTCTGCTCAACGAAGCCGGCATCTTCGCCCTCGATATCATCGGCGCCCCCGGCTGCGGCAAGACCGCCATGATCGAGGCCGCCACCCAATTGCTCCAGCCGGAACTCCGCGTCGGCATCATCGTCGGCGACCTCGCCACCCAGCGCGACGCCGACCGTATGGCCAAGTGGTGCGACCAGGTCGTCCAGATCAATACCGGCAAAGGCTGCCATCTCGAAGCCCATCACGTCCACCAGGCCCTCGAGCACATGGACCTGACCAAGATCGACGTCCTCTTCATCGAGAACGTCGGCAACCTCATCTGCCCCGTGGGCTTCGACCTCGGCCAGGACGTCAAGATCGGCATGTTCAGCGTCTCCGGCGGCGACGACAAGGCGGCCAAGCATCCCTTCATCGTCTGCGAGTCCGCCCTCATCCTGCTCGGCAAGACCGACCTCCTCCAGTACGTCCCCTTCGACATGCAATTGTTCCGCGATGACGTTAAACATCTCAACCCCAACGTCAATATCATCGGTATCTCGGCCACAACCGGCCAGGGACTGGAGAAATGGGTCCATTGGATCAAGGCCCGACGCTCCCTGCGGTTCAGCCGGGCCGAAGCAGCGCAGGCAGAGTAGGACAGACATTCCTGTCTGTCGCCCCGGCGCAGTGATCAGTAGGACGGACATTCCTGTCTGTCATCCGGCTAACACCCCTCTCGCAGGGAAAAGGAGAACGCAATGCCCGAGAAACTCAACCGTCGTTCGTTCATGGGCGCCGCCGCCGCCGTTGCCGCCGGCGGCCTCGTCGCCGGCGCGGCCGAGGAAGCCGCCGCCATCAAGATCATCGGCATCGGCGGCAGCTTGCGCAAAGGCAAGACCACCGTGCAAGCCCTGCAGATCGCCCTCGACGCCGCCAAGGCCGTCAACCCGGCCATCGAGACCGAAATCATCGAACTGTCCGGCATGAACCTCGACCCCTATCTGGCTATCGGCGCCAAGACCGTCGACAAACCCGACGATTTCCCCGCCCTCAAAGCCAGGCTCATCGACCCCAGGGTCAAGGCCGTGATCTTCGCCTCGCCGGTCTATATGGGCATCATCTCTTCGCCGCTGAAGGCCCTCTTCGAGCGAATGATCGACTTCCGCCAGAACGGCTATCCGCTGATGAACAAAGTCGGCGGCGCCATTGCCGTCGGCGCCGGCCGGAACACCGGCCAGGAACTTATCCTCCAACAGCTCTGCATGTTCATGATCAGCCAGAACATGCTCGTCGTCGGCGACGGCCCCCCGACCAGCCACTGGGGCGGTGCGATGCGGGCCGTCAAGGACGATGTCTCGACGGACACTGATGGCCTGCCCACCACGAAGGGGCTGGGCAAGCGTGTCGCCGAGGTGGCATTGAAGTTGGCAGGCATGACCAGGTGATGTAGCTGCGATGGCTCATCGCGGCCGCCGCATCAAGCCCCGCAGGGGCGATATATGTCAGCCCATGGCGCAAGCCACGGGTAGGTATGTGCGTACACCCCCAAGCCCCAGACGGGGCGACACACATTTGCCCACGACGTAAGTCGTGGGTATACGGCCTGACAAGAAACCCCAGCCCCAGCGGGGCGTCAGACCTTAGCCCATGGCGTAAGCCACTGGTATCTACACATCTACCCGCTTCTGCGGCGCGGCCGGCGGGATTTCGCTGGCGGCGCGGTCAGAATGCCGGGAAGCGTGGCCTCGACCAGATCGCGAAGTTCCTGCACCTCGT
>JBEKVL010000646.1:0-4221 GCA_049514055.1 Tepidisphaeraceae bacterium
CAAACGCCGCAGCACTTCCATCTCGAAGCCTTCCATGGCCGATTCCTTTCGTTCCAGTAAGTATTGGAACTATCGGCGCGGCAGAGGGTTAGGCTTCAGAAAGTCGTTGAAAGCGGTGGGGCTGAAGCGGACCCTACGATAGATACAACGATGCGCAGTGTTTCGTCGGAACATCAACATGTTGGTCGACGCGAAGAATGGTCCGCGGTGCGGACCCTACTTCTTTTCGGTCGTCACCTCGACCTTGGAGGCAACGCGGTCTTCGCCGGACTTGACGTAGGTGACGGAGACCTTCAGGTCGGGCTTGATGGCGGCGTCGAAAGTAGATGCTTTGCCATCGAGGGTGATCACGGTCTTGTCGTTGACAGTCATGGTCAGCGGCCGGGGATCGCGCTTGAGTTCGAAGGTCTTCTTCTTGGCGTCGACGGTTCCGATGGTGCCGGTCTTGACCTGGCCGGCGGCCTCTTTGGTGTCGGCGGCGAGGGTGGTCGAGGGGATTGCCGATATGGCGGCGTTGAGCGACCGGCCGCACCAGACGCCACTGGCCAACACCGTACACGCGACGAGTTTCAAAAACGTCTGCTTTGTCATGGGGTCTCCTTGATTCATCGATTCATCGCGACAACTTCATTACATACACTTCACAATTCGCATCCGTTGCCCAGAAGAGTTTGCGCTGGGCGTCGTACATCAGGCCGAGGGAGACGTTGCGGCCGGACTTGCCGTTGGGGTCGTCGCCGGTGAGATTCAGGAAGGTCCAGGCATTACGGGCGCAGTCGTAGACGGGGGTGGATTGAGTGCCATCGATGGTCATGCGGGCAGCGGCGAGGCAGAGGTCGTGGTCGGGGGTGTAGCGAATCTGGCAGAGGTAGGGGATGTCGCGGACCAGGTCGGCGCCGGTGGGGCTGAGCGGGGAGACTTCGAGCGTGTCGAGATTCACGGCGTAGACCTGGCCATCGTATGGCTTCTTGGAGTCGTACTCGCGGCGGAAGAAGAGCAGGCGGTTGCGCTGCGAATCGAAAGTGAGTGTGGAGCTGTCGACGACGGAACCGGGCAGGCGGCCGGTGAGTTTCAACTCGGTCCATTGGCCGATGGGAGCGGGGCCGTTCCCGGCCGCTGGCTGGGTTGCTGGTGGCAGTGCGGGCGAGGACGCCCGCGCTCCCAGGAACAGCCGGCCGTCGTGGGTCCAGCAGACCAGGCCCTTTGGCGTCGAGGTCAGCGTGAGCGTGTAATAGCTACTATCGTAGTCCATGCCGGCGGGTTTGGCGTAGCGGTCGGTCCAGTCGGCGGCGTCAAGGTCGTAGATGTAGCTGTAGGTGCGGCGGCCAGCGAAGATGAGTTTGTGGCTGAGGGGGTCGAAAGCGTAGGACTGGTAGCTGTGGCCGGTGATCCAGGGGCGGCCGTTGAAATTGCGGCCTTCGGGGTAGGAGGTGTTGGAGTAGAGTTGGCCGAGCGGAAATTCGACGGGGTAGCAGAGTTCCCAGCGGTTGGTGGCCAGGTGGTAATGGAGGACGTCGGTGCCGCCGTGGGCGCAGTGGCCGCCGGACCAGCGGAGAATCAGGCCATGAACCGGGTCGAGGACGGCGGTGCCCCAGTCGCGGTTCTGCTTGGGCAATCGCGGCGGTCGCATGCGGGTCCAGGCATTGGGCGGCAGGTTGTCGAGGATGGCGGCGGTAGCTTTGGCGTCGGGTTTGGGGGTATTGACGTAGTAGAAATCCGGGTGATACGGCCCGGTGCGATACGTTCGAGTGGTGTCGGCGACGAGTTGACCCTGGCCGGTCCATTTGGCGGCGGCCGGGTCGAAGGTGAAGGGGCCGTCGGGAAGGTCGCGGTATTGGCCACCCATGTAGTCGGTGGTCGAGGTGTACGTATAGCCGCCGGTGAGCGTGAGTTTGCCGTCGGGGTCGATTGAAAGCGTGTGGCCGGCGCGCGGGGACGGGGCGGCCGGGACGTCGAGGCGTTCCCAGCGGCGTTTGTCGACGTCGAAGGCCCAGAGGTCATTGGTCAGGTAGTCCAGGTGATCGCCGCCGAAAAGCCACACTCGGCGATGTGCGGCGTCGTACGCAAGCGGGCTGAGCGCCCGGGCCGCCGGCTCGGCATCGTGCGACTCGGCCTCCTGTTCGAGGGCGAACTGCGCTTGGGTGAGTTTGCCGAGTGCTCCCGGCGTGTCTGTTTGCAGAGAGGCGATGGCGGCGGCGGTGGCCTTGGATGCTCCATTCAATGATCGCACGGCGGCTTCGGGCGGGGCGGTATCGTCGAAGTAGGCGCGGCGCAGTTGGGCGATGCCCTGCTTGACGGCGTCGCGTGTCTTCCACGTCTCGTCGCATTTGGCTTGCAACGGGTTGTTCTTGCGGAGGTCGGGGGAGAGATCGTGCCACTGGCCGTTCTCGCGAATCCAGGTGAGCACCCGGCCATCGTCGGCGCGCTGGTCCTGGCCGCCGAAGCGCAGGGTCAGGCCGCCGCCGAGGTCGCATTCGCTGGTCCAGATGACCGCCTGTTTGAGGTCGGCGCTTTCCAGCTTTCGATTGGCGCCCGTGCAGATCAGGAGAAGCGAAACACCGAGGAGTCCGCGAAGCATCATGACGCACCCGCCTTTGCCGGTGTGGCAGTAGTGGGGGATAGTGTCGCAGGTTTCATTTGGCCGATCAACCGCAAGTGGCGCCAGCAAGTGGGGCCGGCGTCCTCGCTGCAGGAGAGTTGTTGTGCGCGCGGTTTCGGCCCCGGCAGGGGCCACAGGAATGTAGCCACGGGTGGAGCGACGCCGCTTTGGGCGTCGCGAAACCCGTGGAAGAATGTCGTGTGTTTTCTCTTTTCGCCCCGGCGGGGCGAAGGAATGTCCGCGGATTGCTCCGTCGCATGTCGGGGCATTTCCTCCGCCTCTCTGGGGCGGCCCGCTTAAGATAACACGTTGCCCACGGGTTGCGCTTCGCTCGCCTTGCGGCGCGACTTCGCTTCACCCGTGGCTACAAACCGCGGCCCCGATTGGGGCCGAATCCGTATGCGCGATAACCGTCCGGCACCTGTCTTGCCGATTCGGAATGCCGGACGGTTGGCACCCCGGGAAGGCCAGCGGGGACGCTGGCCCCACTTGAATCGGCGGATTCGTGCGATGGGTTCACATGTGGACACTCTGGTCGTGTTGAGGTGCGATGCCGAGTGCCTCGCGGAGAGTTGAATTGGGGAAAGGCGGCATGAACGACATGTACACGAGGAACTCGATCCGGATCTCCGGTTCGTCGGCCGGTTCCACGAGGATCTCCCAGCAATCGTAGTTCCCAAGACCCCGGCGGAGCGGTTGCAGGCGTATGCCACGAAGAGCGCCGGGCTGCCAGACGTGTGTGATAGTTTCCTCGCCTCGCTGGACAATCAGCCGCAGTGATCCGTTATGTACAAACATGGCAACGTGTTTATGCGCGTTCGGCAGCAAGCGGAGAAGATTGCTGGCTGCGCTCCGGAACGAGATTCCAAATACAAGCGCGATTAGCGACCACACGCCACAGGCCACCAGGCTGCCCTGCAATGACAGCATCGCGCCCAGATATGCGAGGCACATCAATAAAGCGGAAGCCAGAAGCACAAACCACTGGCGGATCACGAACCAGATCGGAGGAGACTGCGCCGGGATGATGTAATCGAAGCCATCGTCCCGCTTGGTGTAGACAATGCGATAGCCCTCGTTGCGCATGGGCCTGGCATACTCAAGCACGATGGGTTTCGTGGCGGGCTTCGCGGGCTCGGGCGGATCGGTGGGCACGACAGCCTCCATGCTTAACTTGGCCGGAGTCGGCGGGCCGCGTAGCAGACGACGAACGCCAACACCAGCGCCAGCACAATGGCCGGGCCGTCGGGGATGAATCGCCATTGGGCGTGGACGGCCGCGCCGGCGAGCGTGCCGGCCAGGCTGGTGGCGATGGAGATGGCCAGCACGGTTCGCAGGTTGCGGCTGAGCAGCAACGCTGATGCGCCGGGGAGAACCAGCAACGCCGTCACTAGCACGCTGCCGAGGATGCGCATGCCGATGACGATGGCGATGGTGATGAGCACGATCAGCAGGTAGTGGATCGCGCCCACGCGCACGCCGGAAGTCTCGGCCAGCATGGGGTCGAAGGCGTAGTAGACGATTTCCTTGGCCAGCATCGCGACGACCACGATGACGGCGACGCAGGCACAGGCCGATGCCAGCAGAAAATTTGTCGGCAGGAGGAAGAGGTCGTGGCCCCA
>JBEKVL010000647.1:0-4213 GCA_049514055.1 Tepidisphaeraceae bacterium
CGTCTTGTTGCGGACGTCGTAATCACGAAGATACCACCACAACTGATACTTGATGACCCGGACACTGCCTTTGTGCTGGTACTCCTTGACGGCATGGCCGCTATCGCCGGTCAGGTGGCTGCACTCATCCGCGGCCTGTTTGATCACCGCCAGTATCGAGGCCACGTCCTTGGGCGTGGTGATGGTGATGGCGAGGCTGTCGAAGGTGCGGCCCTCTTTCGTCAGGTTGCGAACCGACGCGGAAGTGATGTTGCGATTGGGAACGTTCACCACCAGTCCATCCGGTCCCTTGAGCTGCGTGCCGCGCCAACTGAGGCCGACCACCTTTGCCGGCTCGTCGCCACCGATCTTGATGACGTCGCCAATCGAGAACTTACGTTCGGCGAAAATGATGCCGGCGCTAATCACGTCCGCAATCACCGGTTGCGCGGCCAAACCGATCGCCAAACCACCGATGCCAAGCCCGGCGACGATCGCCGTGATGTCAAAGCCGAGCACGCTCAGCATGATGGCGATCGCGGTGATCCAGATCGCGGTCTTGGCAAACACTTCCAGCGTGCGCAGCATGAGCGCGGTGTTGCCGTGTTCGTCGCCTTGTTTCATGCTGGAACCCAGGGCGCGGTGAATCAGGGGCCGCAGCAGGCGCGGCAGGAGGAACGCGCCGATCAGGATTGCCAGCAGCTTGGCGGCGATGAGGACCACGCCGCGGCTGCGAACGCCGGCGAGTTCCTGGCGGGCCCTGGCAATCGAACCTCCAGTGGCAGCAAATGTCTGCCGGGCGGTCACGCCAGCGGCCTCCTTGGAACCTGGTTCCGGCGGCTTCTGTCCGGTCAGCGCTTCAATGCGGCGGGCATTGGCGCCGCTGGATGCATTGATCCTGGCCTCCTCGTCCTGATACACGCCGGCTTCGGCTTTGATCCCCGTGGCATCCAGACGCGCGGTCAGCACGGAATACCAGTTGCGCGTCGCGGCGACCCGCACCGTCTTCTCGAACAGCGCATTGGCCAGGGCCGCCACTTTTTCGGCCTTCTCCTTCTCACCGACCGGGACTGGCTTGGGCAGCAGGCGTCCGGTCTTGGCGCGATACGCCCGGAGCAGTTCGTCGGCCTGTTCGGGTTTGACGCGCGCCTGGGCCAGCACCGCTTCCTCGTCGCGTTCGGCTTCAAGCGAAGCCATCTGCTTCTCCAGGACCGGCAACACCGTGGAAATCGATGCCTGCTCCTTCCGGGCCAGCTCGGCAAGCTTCTCCGCCTTCTCGCGCTGCTGGCGAAGATTGTCTTCCTTCAACTCCAGTTCGATCAACTCCCGGTAATCGGACTCGAGCAACTCGGCCAGTGATTTGCCGCGTTTGGACGTGTCGATCGCCAGCAAGGCATCGAACCGGCCGGATTCGCCATCCTGACGCTCGGCCGCCTCCTGTTCCAGCCGCTTCGTTTCGCCGGGGTCGCGATCCTTCGCCGTGATCCGGTACGCCGCGTCCAGATGGCGCAGATCGGCCAGCAGGTCCAGCCTTTGGCCGACCAGGGCCAGCACTTCCCTGGTCAAAGCCTTGCCGGCATCGGCCGCGGTATCCGGTTTCTGAATGGCATCTTTCTGCTGCTTGAATTGAGATTCCGTGGTAAACAGCGCAGCCGCGTCGCTGTCGAGTTTGGCGAGCAACTCCGGACGCAGGGCCTGCGTCAGTTCGGCCGGCACCTTGTCGCTGGATATTTCGCCCCTCCCGACGCGCTTCTTCAGGTCGATCGCGGTCGTGTGCAACTGCATCGCGCCGTGGCGGGCGTCGGCGAGCGCCTTGCCGTAGCCGCCGTTCACCTTCTCCATTGCCGCGATCGCCGCCAGCAGGTCCTTGCCCACGCGATCGCGTTCCTCCAGCACGCGCAGCCGGCCGCTGACCAGTTGTTGGAACGATTGCAGCGAGGAGGTGGCTTTCTCCATCTCGGCCGGCTCCGGCTTCTTCTCCAGCGTCGCCGGCTTCTTCTCCGCATCTTCGACGGGTTTGGCAGCGGAGTCGGCTTTGGCGGCAGCGCCTGACACGGGAGCCGGGAGCGTTCGCTCCAGGCCCGCTTCTTTGCGCAGTTCACCGAGGATCTTCGCCTTGTCCGCCTGCCCGGCCTCTTCCGCAGCGCGAAGCAGGGGATCCTTAAGGGCGTCAAGCTTGGTCACCAGATCGGTGGTGGCTGCCAGCGCGGCCTTGTACTCCGCCTGTTGCTTGTCAACCGTGACCAACATTTCCTTCAGGGTTTTGGCCGCGGTATTGAATGCTTCGACGGCCTGATCGGCGGTCATGCCTTTGAGTTTGTTCTCCCACGCAAGGGCGGCCAGGGTGCCTGCCTGCGACTGCTTCAGCCGGGTGAGTTGCCCGGTCGCCGAATCAGCATTTGCGAGCGTTTCAGCGATCTGCTTCTCCACCAGCGGCAGGTCGGCCTTGGCACGTTCCACCGCGGCCTGCACACCGGCCATCTGCTGCAATCCCCGGCGTTCGGCATCCAATACGCGATCCGGATCCGCCTCGGGTATCTTGGCCGCCCCGGCATCGCCACTCTTCTTGAGTACCTCGGCGATCACGCGCATCCTGAACAGATGTTCGGAAGACACGGTGGCGTCGGCGTTGAATTCCGTGCCCAGACGGATCACCTCAGCCAATCCAGCCTTGAGTTTCTCCATCGCGCCCGACCGCTGCGCATAGAAATCGATCAGTTTCTGGGTGCTGCTGGCGGCCTGCTCGACGTCTTCGGGGCGGGCAAGTTGGGGAATCTTCACGTCGGGTTGCTTGATCGCTTCCACCGCCTTGCGCAACCGATCCGCTTCCGCCGCCGCGGTGTTGAACCGGGCCAGGCCGAGTTCGAAAGTCCCTTTCAAGCCGATCCCCTCTTCGGCCAGGTTGGCCAGTTCGCCGGCCAACTCGCTGGAACTCTTGCCGGCGTACTGCTTCTTGAACTCCGACGCCTTCTCCTCCTGGGCCAGGGAGTTGGAAGCCTGCGTCAGGTCAGCCTCCGCGGCGAAGACGGCCTTGCCGGCCTCATCCAATGCCTTGGTGGCGGCATCCTGCTCCTTGACCAGAGCAGCCACTCTTTCTTTGCGAGCATCCGATGTGGCCTGCAGATCCGCCAGCTTCCGGGCCAGCGATTGTGTACTCAAGGCGGCCGGCGCCTGGTTGGCCGGCAGCGTCTGGTCCTGCACGCGGAAGCCGATCTCGACAACGTACGCCCGCAGGTCGTCAAGGGCATTGATGTACGCGGTCTCCGCAGTTTGGCATGCGTCCGACGCCGCGGCCACGCGGTCGAGCAACGCCTTCTGGGTCTGGGCGACTTTGAGCCGGCGGGCCATGGCGGATTTCCTGGCCTTGGCCAGCTCGACCGCGACTTTCGGACTGGGAGCCTCCGCCGTCGTCGGCGCTGCGGGGATCGACAGCGATGCGGCCTGCTTGCGGACATCAACAAGCAACAGTTCCGCGGCGGCCAGTTCGCGAAGCTGGGCCCGGTAGTCGCCCTCGACCTTGTCGTAGATGCCCTGCGCCTGCTTGAGAAGATCTTCGTTCTTCAGCCGGAAGAGTTCCGGCGCCTTCGTCTCGGTTGCAGGAGGTTGTGCAGCTCCGTCCGCGGCAACCGCAGCGATTGTCGTTGTGGCGTCGGCGCGTGCCGATCCCGTCGGAAGCAGCACGCTGACGGCGAGAATCGCGGCAACGACCAGTTGCTGTTTCTGGGCGATGTTCATGATTCCCTCTCTTGTTCTGCGGAGCCGGTGATCATCGGGTGGCACCGCGAACCGCTCGGCGTGACGAAACACTGGAAGGCACGCCGGGGCGCACCTTCCAGTGTTTTTCATTCAGTCAGAACGGATCAGCAATCCCGAGACGACTTATTCATAGAAGTTGGTCGACTCGTTCTTCTTGATCTCGCCGCCGGCCTTGGTCTGGTCGGTGGTCAGGGTGGTCCAGAAGCGGACGTCCTTGGCCTTGAGAGCCTTGACCTTGACTTCCCAGGCGACGTACTGCTTGGCGCCGAGTCTGGCGACGGTGTCGAACTTCACGGTCTTGCCGTCGGCCTTGCCCTGGGTGGACGGAACCTGGGTGAACCTGTCGGTCGTTCCTGGAGGCTGGTTGTTGGGCAGGTTCTTCGGGCCGCAGGAGACGAACTGCATCTCGTCGGTCAGGTCGCAGGAGATGGCGATGTTGGTGTCGTCGGCGGAGCCCTGGTTGGTGACCACGATGGTG
>JBEKVL010000648.1:0-4211 GCA_049514055.1 Tepidisphaeraceae bacterium
CTTCCCATCCGCCTGCAACGCGACTTTCTCGATTTCGTTGTCGAGCCGGCCGAGGTCGTTGCCGATAAGATCGGCCAGCACCCTGGCCGCATCGAGCGGGACGGCGAGGTCATGCGCGTCTTTGGCTCGCTTGACGATCCACGCGGGAAGGTCTTTCTGGGCAGGGGGTTCACAGGGGTGTATCTGCCCGTGTTTGTCGATCAACTTGTATATCCGCTGGTTCTTGGGCAGCGAGTTCATGCGGAGGATGACGACGGAGTCGGCGGCCGGTTTCGCGACGTAGTCTTCCATCTTCTCGCGAAAGCGGCTGACGAATTCGTCGGCCGAGCGGATCACGATCAGCTTGCTCTCGGAGAACATTGCAAACGACCGCACCTCATCGAGCACATTGCCAAGTTCGGCCGTTTCGCCATCGACATCGATCCGCTGCGTTCCGCGCGGCAGTTCGGCGGTGATGCCGGCCAGCGCTTCAAGCTGGAGGAAGACGTCGGAGCCGACCAGGGCATGGACCGGTTTGAGCATGAAAGGTTTGTAAACCCGCGCCTGGCGGGCGTCAATCCGGTAGAATATGTGGATTGAATCAGCCGGGATGTGCCGATGCGGATTAATGAGCAGGACATCATCGAGAGAGCGTCGTCCTCCCTGGCACGCCTGGAGGCCGATCTTATCGGGCAGAGAGATGAACTGCTCCGGATTGGGTCTCGGGAACTCGCCACCGGTGCTGCGGCCGTGGATCGGGTGATTGACTGCGCCCGCAAGATACGGGAGATTATGTCTGCAACGGATCAGGAAGGTGACCAGGCATGAGTGAAGCTCCAAAAGAGAAAGAGAAGAAGGTTGTGCCCGGCATGCTCGTCAGCGGCGATATTGTCGCCGGCGGGGGACGATACTATCGCAATGCCAGGTTCATCATCGTGGTGATGTTTCTCCTCTGGGGCTTATGGTCGATTCGGGATGGATTCTATAAGTACCCCAGGGAACGGGACGCGACGATTCAGAAATATGTGCAGCGGTTCCGGGAGGAAATGCATCGGGAGCCGACCACGGAGGACATGAAGGCGATTCGCGAGGGCAATCCGATTCCTCACCAGGGCAACTACGACATCCTGTTCAACGTCGTCCTGGGTGTCCTGCTGCCGCCGGCGAGCCTGCTGGTGCTGGCCTGGACGCTCTACAACAGCCGCGGCGAATATCGCCTCTCCGAGGCCACGCTGCACGTTCCCGGGCATCCGCCGATTCCGCTGGACGCCATCCACAAGCTCGACAAGACCCTCTGGGACCGCAAGGGAATCGCCATCATCGAATACGAACTGCCCGACGGCAAAGCCGGGGTGGTGAAGATGGATGACTTCATCTACGCCCAGGATCCCACGGACGCCATCATGGATCACATCGAGGCCTGCCTGGCCGAGCGCAGCGGCGACGGCGTGCATGAGATCACCGATGCCCCAAAAGAGGAGGAGTGAGGGGTGTCATCGGGGCAGGTATGTGATCGGGTCCGCGATGCCGTTCTCCGCGAATCCCTTGCGCCGCAACTGGCACGAGTCGCACTGGCCGCAGGCCGTGCCATCGGGCGAGGGGTCGTAGCATGAGCGCGTCAACGAATAGTCCACTCCCAGGTCCAGTCCTTTGCGGATGATCTGGGCCTTGGTCATGTGTACCAGCGGCGCGTGCAGGCGCAGCCGGCTTTTGCCCTCGACGCCGGCCCGGGTGGCTAGGTTGGCCATCTTCTCAAACGCCTCGATGTATTCCGGCCGGCAGTCGGGATAGCCGGAATAATCCAGCGCATTGACTCCGATGAAGATGTCGAACGCGCCGACCACCTCGGCATACGCCAGTGCGAAGGAGAGGAAGATCGTGTTGCGCGCGGGGACGTAGGTGATCGGGATATTGTGCGACATCTCATCCAGCGAGCGCGACTTGGGCACGGCGATGTCGGCCGTCAGCGCCGAGGCGCCGAAGGTTCGCAGGTCGATTTCGCAGGTGACGTGCCGCTGGACACCCATGGCCGCTGCGATCTGCCGGGCGGCCTGGATCTCGATCGCGTGTCGCTGGCCGTAACGGAAGCTGATGGTGAAGGCATCGAAGCCCTGGGAAAGGGCGATGGCCAGCGTGGTGGCGGAATCCAGTCCACCCGAGAGCAGGATTACGGCAGGAGGGCGATTGGGCATGTGTGTGGTTATGGCGGACGGGCGGAGATAGTCAAGCCCGTTGCCTCTTGCGAAACCCGGCGTTTTCCTTCACCATTTGGACCAACGAAGAAGGGAAGACCATGAAACATCTCTCGTTCTCGCTCGCGTTGGTTTCCTGCATCTTATTGGCCGGCTGCAAGGACAAGCCGGCGCCATCCGCCGGCGGCGCGAAGAAGCCGCGGGTGGCGCTGGTCATGAAGTCGCTGGCCAACGAGTTTTTCAAGACCATGGAGGATGGGGCGCGGGCGCATCAGAAGTCCCACGCGGCCGATTACGAACTGATCGCCAACGGCATCCGCGACGAGCAGGATATCGCCCGGCAGAACAATCTGGTCGAACAGATGATCGCGCAGAAAGTGGATGCGATCGTGATTGCCCCGGCCGACAGCAAGGCGCTGGTGCCGGCGTGCAAGAAGGCGATGGACGCCGGCATTGTCGTGGTGAACATCGACAACAAGCTGGATGTCGCCGCCCTGGCGGACAAGGGGATCAAAGTCCCGTTTGTCGGGCCGGACAATCGCAAGGGCGCGCGCATCGGTGGCGAGTTCCTGGCCAAGAAGCTCCAGGCCGGCGACGAGGTGGCCATTGTCGAGGGTCTCCAGGGGGCGTTCAACGCCGAGCAGCGCAAGCTCGGCTTCGAGGATGCCTGCAAGGCGGCCGGGCTGAAAATCGCCACCTCGCAGTCGGCCCGCTGGGAAACGGCCGAGGCCGACAAGCTGGTGGGCGCGATGGTCCCGAACTACCCGAACATCAAAGCCCTGCTCTGTGCCAACGACAGCATGGCGCTCGGCGCGGCGGCTGCATTGAAGGCGGCCGGCAAGACCGGGAAGATCGACGTGGTCGGTTTCGACAACATCGCGGCCGCGCAGCAACTCATCAAGGAAGGCAAGATGCTCTGCACTGTCGACCAGCATGGTGATCAGATCGCGGTCTACGGTATCGAGTACGCGCTGGAGATTCTCAAGACCAAATCCGCGCCCCAGGATAAGGAAACCCCGGTTGACTTGATCACTGCCGACACGTTGAAGAAGTAATTTTGGAGCGGTGGCTTGACACCGCGTTTCCTTTGGACTGCGGCGGCTCGACGCCGCTTTTCCATCAGCGTCGCAATTTGCGCAATGACACCATGAAAATGACTCAGCGGTAAACCGGCCCCGTTCCTCGCCGTCTTGCTCCGAAGCGAGGACCAACACCAATCCGCCGCACATCGAAAAGCGGTGTCAAGCCACCGCACCTCCAAAGTGGCCGCTCGCAAGATATTGAGTGAGATGATCCGATGATGCAACCGGTCAACCCCGCAATAACCGACCTTCCCCTCAAAACCGCCGGTGATTTCCGGGCGGCCCTGATCGACTACGTTGGCCTCCTGCTCGCGCTGGTCCTGGAGATCGTGGTCTTCAGCCTCATCAGCGCCCACCAGGGCCGCGCGTTCTTCAGCGCGGACACGTTCCGCACGATCATCAACGAACTTCCCGCCGGTGCCATCATGACCGTCGGCATGACCTACGTCCTCATGATCGGCGGCATCGATCTCTCCGTCGGTTCGGTGATGGGCCTCAGCAGCGCCGTGGTCGGGGTACTCATGGTGCAGTGCCGCGAGTCGCTGCCCCTGGCCGTGGCCGCTGGGATCGCCGCCGGCTTGGTCTGCGGGCTGATCAACGGCCTGATCTCGGTCGGGTGGCGGCTACCGTCATTCATCGTGACTCTGGGCATGCTTGAGATTGCCCGAGGCATGATCCACGTCGTCACCGGTTCGCACACCCAATATGTCGGCGATGCCGTCGGCAATCTCGCCAGCGTTTCCGTCGGCGGTCTCTCGCTGCTCTTCTTCATAGCCGCGATCATCGTGGTTGCCGGACAGGTCGTGCTGCAACGAACCGTCTTCGGGCGATACGTCACCGCGATCGGCAACAACGAACTTGCCGTCCGCTACTCGGGCGTGAATCCCGGTTCGACCAAGACGCTGGTTTACATCCTGTGTGGCCTGCTGGCCGGCATTGCGGGGGTGGTGGAAGTCGC
>JBEKVL010000649.1:0-4210 GCA_049514055.1 Tepidisphaeraceae bacterium
TCTCGCAGAACTGAGGTCCGCTCCCAACCCATCCCAGTCTTGGCTTGCGACGTCTCCCGCCGTCACGGCGATCGGCTACACTCTGTCACCCAGAACCGCCTCGATTTGAACCACGCCCGGTTTTATGTCGGTTTTTGCCTCGCCTCAACCCCGGCCCGCTTGTGCCGTACGCAAAACAAACCCACCGACGGCAATCACGACGGACCACGGACTACTCCATCGCGGCGGAAATTGTTGTGCAGGCTTCCAGCCTGCCGCAGCCTGGAAACCCGCACCACAACCGCAACGCCATTTGAGCCGCAGTGGACTACTGACCACGGACTACCGACTCCGGCCGGAAAGCCCGCCCCCAGTTGCCAACCCACCCCAACCGGGGCTAACGTATTGTGCGGTAAAGCCTTCCGTGGCCTGCCGCCGATCCAGACACAGTCCCTGTCCCAGCGAGTTGCCTCATGGCCAAGTTCGACCTCATCACCCGCGCCAATGCCGAGTTTGTCGAGCAACAATACCAGCTCTACCAGAAGGACCCCGCCCTGGTCGACGAGACCTGGCGGGCATTCTTCGCCGGATTCGAAATGGCCGGCGGCAAATCGCCCGCGGCCGCCGCGGCCGGCGGGTCGGGCGACTTCAGCAACATCGCCATCTACGACCTGGTCCACTCCTTCCGCGAGCTCGGCCATTACGTCGCCAACCTCGATCCGCTCGGCCACAACCGCCCGAATCACCAGCTCCTCGAACTGTCCAACTTCAACATCACGGCCGGCGACCTCGATAAGAACGTCGGCCGCGGGCCTTTTATCGGACCCACCGACGGCACCCTGCGCGACCTCATGGACAAGCTCGTCCGCACCTACTGCGGCACCTTCGGCGTCGAGTTCATGAGCATCCCCGACAAAGCCCAGCGGGCCTGGCTCGAAGAACGCATGGAGCCCGTGCTCAACGCGCCCCCGTTGGACGCCAACCAGAAGAAATGGATCTTCCAACAGCTCTGCCTGGCCCAGGGTTTCGAGGATTACTGCAAGCTCAAGTACCCCACCACCAAGCGCTTCGGCCTCGAAGGCGGCGACGCGTTCATCGCCCTCCTGAACACGATCGTCGAGGACGGCGCGGACCTCGGCGTCGAGGAGATCGTCATGGGCATGGCCCACCGCGGCCGGCTCAATACGCTCGCCCACGTCCTGGGCAAACCCTACGAAGTCATCCTCAGCGAATTTGAAGGCCACCCCACCGTCGACGACGGCGAAGGCTCCGGCGACGTGAAATACCACCTGGGCTACAGCCAGGACCGCATCACCCGTTCCGGCAAGAAGATCCACCTGGCGCTGGCGTTCAACCCCTCACACCTGGAACTGGTCAACCCGGTCGTCGAAGGCACCGTCCGCGCCAAGCAATACCGCTACAGCGACAACGCCCGCAACCGCGTCGTGCCGCTGCTGATCCACGGCGACGCCGCCTTCACCGGCCAGGGCATCGTCCTGGAAACCCTGGCGCTCTCCGAAATGCCCTATTGGCGCACCGGCGGCACCATCCACGTCATCCTGAACAACCAGATCGGCTTCACCACCGAGCCCAAGCAGGGCCGCTTCACGCCCTATCCGACCGACGTCGCCAAAACCATCCACGCCCCCATCTTCCACGTCAACGGCGACGACCCCGAAGCCTGCGTCTGGGCCGCCAGACTCGCCATCGCCTTCCGCCAGCAGTTCCACTGCGACGTGTTCATCGACCTCTGGTGCTACCGCAAACATGGCCATAACGAAGTCGATGAACCCTCCTTCACCCAGCCGTTGATGTACAAGCAGATCGAGAAAAAGATCCCGCCGCGCGACATGTACCAGCAACGCCTCGAACACGAGGGCGTGCTCACGCCCGAATCGGCCGGGGAGTTCAAGAGCGCCGTAAAGGATAAGCTGGACAACGCCCTGGACATCGCCAGGGGGAACCGCGTGCGCAACCCCGTGGCCCCGCTGGGCGGGCTCTGGCGCGGCATCACCCGCGCGCCCGCCGACCTTTCGCAGTGGGGCGCCCGCACCGCCATCTCGGCCGAGCGCGTCAGGCAGGTGGCCGAGGGAATCACCACTCTACCGGCCGATTTCACCGTACACCCCAAGCTCAGGAAGATGCTCGACAACCGCCTGGCCATGGGGCTCGGCAAGATGCCCATCGACTGGGGCACGGCCGAGGCGTTCGCCCTCGGCTCGCTGCTGCTCGAAGGTACGGCCATCCGCTTCGTCGGCCAGGATGCCCAGCGCGGCACCTTCTCCCACCGCCACGCCTGCCTGCACGACTACACCAACGGCAAGAAGTTCTACCCGCTGGCCAATATCCACACCGACCAGGCGCCCCTCGCCATCGTGAACACCATGCTCTCGGAACTGGCCGTGCTGGGCTTCGAGTACGGATTCTCCATCGCCGATCCGCGCAATCTGCTGGTGTGGGAGGCCCAGTTCGGCGACTTCGTCAACGGCGCGCAGCCGATCATCGACCAGTTCATCGTCGCTTCCGAGTCCAAGTGGCAGAAATACAGCGGCCTGGTCCTGCTGCTCCCCCACGGCTACGAAGGCCAGGGCCCCGAACATTCCTACGCCTATCTCGACCGATTCCTGGCCCTGTGCGCCGAGAACAACATCCAGGTGATTCAGCCCACGCTCCCCAGCCAGCACTTCCACGCCCTCCGCCGGCAGATGCTGCGGCGCTTCCGCAAGCCGCTCATCGCCCTGATGCCCAAGAGCCTGCTGCGCAGCGAGGCGGCTTCGTCCAAACTCGAGGAGATCACCCAGGGCCAGTTCCAGCTCGTCATCGACGACCCCACCGTCAGCGATCTCTCGGCCATCACCCGCGTGCTGCTCTGCACGGGCAAGGTCTACTTCACGCTCTCCAAAGCCGCCGCCGACCACGGCATTCGCGACACGGCCATCGTCCGCGTCGAGCAGCTCTATCCGTTCCCCGAGCAGGAGATCCGCGACATCCTCGTCCGCTATCGCAAGGCCGCAGAGGTCGGCTGGGTGCAGGAAGAGCCGCAAAATCGCGGCGCCTGGAGCTTCATGGACCAGCAGATGGCCCGCCTCCTGCCCGACCGCGTCCTGAAATATTTCGGCCGCGACCCCGCCGCCTCCCCCGCCACCGGTAACTACAAGCAACACACTCTCGAAGAAAAGGAACTCCTCGCCGCCGCCTTGAACATCGGCGCCCACGTTCCGGGCGCACCGGCTGCAGTGCGAGCCTAGATTCTCCTCGAAGAGCATCACCAACACCCTCACCGCAACTGCGGCTTGAACGATGTGGGGCGGATTACTATTATAGAATAGGTAGAATATTCCGTCCGCCGCACCCGCCGTCCGATAATCCAGGAATCGCCATTCGTCGATGGCTGGCGCTGGCTGAATCTCTATATCAATATTAATTACAATGACTTACAACAATAATCACGCCTCACAATACATGCCGTAATATGGCACACAAAATCTCCTTTGCCGGTTGACTCCCGCGTTTTCTGTGGCATATCTGCCAGCAGTCATCATTAGGTTATGCAACCTCTTGAGGGCTTGTGTTGTTGAGAACCTGCGAACGCTCCGGCCAGACGAATCGTCGGCCCTGCAGGGCGGCCGTACTGCGGTGAGTTACCGCGGGCCACTAACTTCGGATCAGGAGCAAACAAGAAGAGGGAGAATGTTATGAAAAAACGGGTACTTTCTGCAATCATGTTGTCCGTTTTCATGGGGAGCGCCGCGCTGGCCAACACCACCGTCTTATTCGGGCCGTTCGTCACAACAACGCCAATCTCGTCCGCACTGACCGACTGGAACATGACCCTGTCGTTGCCGAAATTCAACCCGGCGTGGGGAACGCTGAAGGCCATCGAGATCGACCTCTCAGGCGGCATTACCACCACCATCACCGTCACCAACGACGCCAAGAGTCCGTCGAAGGGATCGTTCCAGACCGAATGCCAAATCTTAGTGCAGGATCCAGGGAATAACTTTGGAGATCCGCAGATTGACTTGGCAAGTTCGTTCAACTATTTGCTCCGCTCGGGCGGCAGCATATCGTCGGGTGCGCTGAGGACGACGGGCTCCAGCAGCGATACATACACCTTGGATGCAATTCTTGCCGAGTTCACCGGCACCGGCACAATCCTCCTGAATGCTTCCACGCAATCCGACACGCTGTTGGCGAACCGCGGCGGTAACACAATCGCTTCGCAGGTTAC
>JBEKVL010000650.1:0-4208 GCA_049514055.1 Tepidisphaeraceae bacterium
CCCTCACGCCCGGAACGGCAAAGTTCCTCTACGATTGTGGCATCCGGCGCATCAACCACAACCTCGAGACGTCCGAGCGCCATTATCCCAACATCGTCACCACGCACCCGTTCAGTGAGCGCATCCGCACGCTCAGGATCGCCCGGGAAGCCGGCCTGTCCCTCTGTTCCGGCGGCATCTTCGGCATGGGCGAGGATTGGTCCGACAGGGTGGACATGATGTTCACCCTGCGCGACATCGGCGTCGATGTCATGCCCCTGAACTTTCTCAATGCCATTCCCGGCACTCCCCTGGGCGACATGGCGCCGCTGCGGCCGATGGAGTGCCTCAAGGTGATTTCCATCGCCCGGTTCGTGTTGCCGGGAGTCGAGTTGAAGGTGGCAGGGGGGCGGGAGAAGATTCTGCGCGATCTCCAGAGTTGGATCTTCTTCGCCGGCGCCGACAGCACGATGATCGGCAACTATCTCACCACCTACGGCCGCTCGCCTGCGGATGACCACCAGATGGTCCGCGACCTCGGCCTGACATGGAAGGTCTACGCCGAAGGCCCCGTCGCCCCCAACGGCGACCCCGTCCTGGCGTCGTCCGTCGTCCACAGCGGCAAACACCGGATCCCCATCCTCTACGAGCGCGAGGTGACGGCGCCAGCGCCGGCTTCCGTGTGACCATGCCGCAAGTCATCTCATCGTATGCGCTGCTCACTCCGTTCGGGACTGCGGAACAGACATGGTCGGCCCTGCTCGCCGGGCGGTGTCTCTCCGAGTCGGCCCGCGCGCCCCTGTCGCCAGGGTGGCAGTACCCGCGCGTCACGTCTGTCGCCCTTCAGGTCGCCCGGGATGTGATGAGGCAGGCCACGGCAAGTCTGGGGTGGCGGGGGCAAGCACCCTTGGCCGTGTCGCACGGGCAAGAGTACTTGCCCATGCCACCCGAGCAGAGAACGGGGGAAGCGCGCCCCTTGTCAACTGATACTGCCCTCATTGTCGCCACAAGCAAAGGAGAAATCGACGCATGGCTCGAATGCCCGCCTCTCCCAATGGCAGGCCAGGCATTCCTGCCTGTCGTCGGCGACCCCTCACACGCGGCAGGGGGGGAACGTGACTCTGGAAGTCGTCATGCCAAGCTTACCCGCGATGCATCTGGCATTGGACTCAATGGCCAGATCCTTCGCGAGTATACTCAGGATGACGCTTTGTGGTCCAGATGCGGTTCCCACGAGAATGGTCTCAAGCCGGGGGGGCTGTCCCCCGACGGACTGGCGGGAATCGCGAGCACCCTCGCCCGTGAACTGGACATCGGCGGCCCCGCACTGACCGTGTCCGCCGCCTGCGCCAGCGGCCTCGTTGCGCTCATCCGCGGCGTGCTTATGCTGCGCTCGGGAGAGGCCAGCCGCGTCCTGGTCGTGGCGGCCGAGTCCTCGTTCCACCCGCTCCTCCTGGCCAGCTACCGGCGACTCGGCGTCCTGAGCGACCCAACCACCGGATGCCGCCCCTTCGACCGCGGCCGCCGCGGTTTCTTTGTCGGCGAAGCGGCGGCCGCAGTCATGCTGGAAACAACCCCCACTGAAGCATTCTCTCACTGTCCGGGTACTCCGGGAGAGCGTTGTAGCGTCGATGCCTTCGCCCTCGGCAGCGACGCCATATCCATCACCGCCTCAGATCCGTCGGGCCAAGTTCTGGGCAGGCTTATCCAGCGCGTCTCCCGCGGCAGGGGATTCGACCTGGTCCACGCCCACGGCACCGGCACGGATCGCAACGACCCCGTCGAACTGAGCGCCATCGACTCCGCGTTTTCCGAGCCTACACCGGTCTATTCACACAAAGGCGCGCTGGGTCACACGCTGGGTGCGTCCGGCCTGGTGTCCGTAGTGCTCAACTGTCTGGCTCACGGCAGGGGGCTCATACCGCCGAATTCTCGCACGCCAAACCCCCTGTCCAGTCGCTGCGCCATCATCAGCGAGACCCCCCTGTCGCGGCCGATCCGCCGCAGCCTGGTCATTGCCACCGGTTTCGGCGGCCCGGTCGCGGTGGTTGCCCTCGGCCGTGATCGTTGATCGCGGTTCAGGGTCATGTGGCGTGCGGTCGTTTGCCGGCGCTCGGCGTTCCCCGCCTACGCATTGGCACAGAGCCAGCCCCTCGGTTATCATGCTGAATCCATTTCACAACGGGAGCGAGCCGATGTCGGAAAAGAACTGGTACTTTGCGGTCGCCGGAGCACAATGCGGGCCCGTTCCTGTCGAGCAGTTGCGGGACATGCTCGCTCGCGGCGAACTCGCCGCGGACACCCTCGTCTGGTGCGACGGCATGAGCAACTGGGTCGAGGGTCGCAATCTGCCTGTGTTACTGGCGCCAGCCACTGCACCGATCTCGCCCCAGGCCGCGGCGTATTCCCATGCGTATCCCCAACCCGCGTACGCTCAGCCCGGGTATCCACCAGAACCCAATGCGTCCGGCCAACCCGCCATGGGCGCCCTGCCGTTGAACTACTACACGCCTTCGCAGCCGCCCGTGCGGTACGGAGGTTTCTGGATCCGGTTCGTGGCCGTATTCGTGGATGGGATGATTCTCCTGATTCCGAACCTGGTCCTGACCTTCGGCGTCCAAATGCTCTTTTACGTAGCCCCTTGGCAGCAGCGGAACTTCGGCACTGGCCGTCCGGCCAATCTGACCGGAGTATTGGCTGCCAACCTCATCGGCCAACTTCTCACGCTCGCGGTTGCTTGGGTGTACTATGCCGCGATGGAAAGCTCCACCAGGCAAGCGACCCTGGGCAAACAGGCTTGTGGGCTTTACGTCACTGACACGAATCTTGGGCGGCTCAGTTTCGGCCAGGCCGGCCTGCGCTCCGCGATGAGACACATCGGCTCATGCGTCTCGATCATGGCCGTGGCCGTGATCCTGGTTGCCGGCCCGGATTCCAAGTCGCTGATGTTGTCGACCGCCGGCTCCAGCGTGGCTTTTCTAATCATGGTTGTCGGCTATTGCATGGCCGCCTTCACCGAACGAAAACGCGCGCTGCATGATATGATCGCCAGCACCCTCGTTGTGTACCGTTGACCTGGAACGTCCCCATGTCTCAAGAGTGGTATTTCAGCAGGAACGGCCAGCAGTTCTGAGCCATGGAACTCGCCGGATATCAGCCTTTGCGATGATTTGAGCCCCCCTTCCCAGCTTTCCGGGCCGAGCTTAACATAATATGCATTATCGGACGTTGGGCAGGGGATGACCATGGGTCAGCGGGGCCTGAAACCGACCCTCCGTCATGCCGTCAACGGAGGCGTCTTCCATGAAACCACCGTCGGCTCATAGTCGGCCATGATCGGGGCGTTGATACTGATTACGCGTGCCCAGTCGGCGGTTTCCAGGTTCCCGGTCGGAACGCCGAGGTAGGTCACTGCGGGGTTGGAGAAGTACGGGATGGTGATGCCGGGGCCGTAACTCATGATGTCGTGATAGGTTGTGCCTCGTGCGGTGAATCGGTATCCGTGCGCGTCAGGGGAGAAAATCGGCCCGCTGTCGTTTCCCACCTCGTGAGCGGCCCCGAGATTGTGGCCGAGTTCGTGGGCAAGCACGTAATCCGGACTGCCCGCCCAAGCCGCGTCCACGACGGAGTAGGCTGCGTTGGCATTGCCGGTGGGGCCGGGTGTAAGGAGTTGGGAACCGACCCCATTGAGTAAACCGTTTGCGTCGCCGACAACCAGCGACACCAAATCCGCGCCGTAACGATTCCGAAGTGCTTGTACGTCATCCAGCCAGCCGTCATTCGGCGTGACGAGCCGTTTCCAATCGGTCTCGACATTACCGGTCTCGGCGTACTTCTCCTTGCCCATGTACACCAGACGCAACGTGACAGGGATACGGCTGTTAACGAAAGCCTGGTTTGTGTCGTTGACCGCCTTCACGATGGTCCGGCGAATTTGAGCCTCCGTGTCGTAAGCCTGCACGGCTCCGGTCGTGTACAACGCCATAAAATCGATGACGGTCGGGAAGGTCACAACCGCCGACGTCCAGGCGGACGTCACCGGGCTTGAGTGTGCGTCGCCGTTGTATGCACAGCTCAGCGTATACCGGCCGGGAACATTCGCGCTCGTCGTGAGTACGGCGACGCCCCTCACCAGTTTCGCGGTGCCGAGAACCTTGCTGCCGCTTCTGAACGTGACGGACCCACCAGGAATGTAGGGCGATCATGCCCCCCTGCTGACAGCAGCGTGG
>JBEKVL010000651.1:0-4206 GCA_049514055.1 Tepidisphaeraceae bacterium
CTGTTGCCCTTCCACAACGTCACAGATTTCTCCAAAGCAGTCCGCTCAAGGTCCGGTAACTGTCAAGACCGCCGGCCTTGCATAGGTCGGTGCTTCTCACGCCGTAATCCATCATCCTCGATCTTACCCTAGAAACCCCGATCCGGCCATACGATTCCCGAAGTGCGCGGTACAATGATCAGACATTGCGTGGTCTGTTCCCAGCCCGCCTATGATTGCCTCCGGTTGCAAAGTGTCGGTGTATTTCAACTCGGAAGGTATCCCATGGCACACCAGCCACGTCCCGCTCGCGTTTCGCCCTCTCGCCGCTCGCTTCTCTCGACCGCTTCAGCCGCGGCAATCACCCTGTCGGTCGGTGGGCCTCTGGTCCTGGCCGACGACAAGACCGCCGATCCGCCGCCAATCCTTGGCGCCGGCGCGTTCAAGTACGAGTGTCTGCACGGCTGGGCGAGGCTGCCTGACAACATGCGCCTCGGCAATACCCATATGGTGCAGGAAGACGCCCAGGGCCGGATCGTCGTCCATCACCAGGGTGGCTCCGGCGCCCAGACCGGCTCCGTCTGCAGCTTCGACGCCACGGGCAAGTTCATCAAAGCCTGGGGCCAGAAGTGGTCGGCAGGGGCCCATGGCCTCCAACTCCGCAAGGAAGCCGGTGCTGAATACCTCTACCTCGCCACCACGGGCCAATCCAAAATCGCCAAGACCACCCTCGACGGCGACGAGGTGTTTGTCCTTGACTATCCCAAAGACGCCGTCGATACGGCCGGCAAACCCTGCTACCCCGGCGGTAAGGGCTACGCGCCGACCAATATCGCCCTCGCGCCCAATGGCGATTTCTACGTCGCCGACGGCTACGGCCGCAGTTTCGTCCACCAGTACAACATCAAGGGCGAGTACATCCGCACATTCGGCGGCCCCGGCTCGGCCGACGGCCAGCTCAACTGCCCCCACGGAATCTGGATCGACACGCGTGATCCGGCCAATCCGCTGGTGCTCGTCGCCGACCGCGCCAACGAGCGCCTCCAGTGGTTCACTCTCGACGGCAAGCACGCCAGAACCCTCAAACCCGATGGCAATGCCTTCCGCCATCCCTGCCATTTCGACCAGCGCGACGGCCACCTCCTTCTGCCCGGCCTGCACGGCCGCGTCAGCATCCTCGACCCGCACAACACCGTCGTTGCCATCCTCGGCGACAACCCCGACGCCGGCCAGCGCGGCCGCAACAACGTCGGCCCCGACCAGCGCAAACCCGGCGTTTTCGTCTCCCCCCACGGCGCCTGCTGGGACCGCGCCGGCAACATCTACGTCACCGAATGGGTCGCCGATGGCCGGATCATGAAACTCCGGCACCTGGCCTGATCGCAGGCGATTGAATGTGGCCTGGAATCGATGGCACAGGCGTTCTTGCCTGTCATTGGCCGGCCCGTGTTCCGCATCCCCGCCGCGGAGCGGCGCAGGTCAACAGCCAGGGACGCGAGTCCCTGGGAAAGAACCCTCAAGACAGCAAGCCCCGGCGGGGCGACAATCGCGGTCCAACGAGAACAGATTAACCGCCGATAGCTCGGATGACGCGGATCTCCCAATCACCTTTGTCCCTCACCCAGTTTGACGATGTCCGCCCCTCGGTCCCATCTGGGCGAGTCCCCGGCTTGATCACGCCTCGCGGGGAGGTTGCGTGGCACAGCGAAAAAGCAACAATCTGTTGGACCGGCTTCGTCGGCGGGCGCGCCGGCGCGACAGTTCAGCGGTGTCTCTGTCTGGAAACACGTACAGCAGAATGAGGAGAAACAATGAGATCAGCAGTCATCGTGGCCCTGGGCATTCTCGCGCTGGCTCTTGTCGCCGGGGCGGGGGAGTTTCATGTTGCTGTGGGGGGTAACGATTCCAATCCGGGGACGCCTGCCGCGCCGGTTCGCACGATCCAGCACGCGGCCGAACTGGCCCAGCCGGGCGATGTCATCACGATTCATCAGGGAATCTACCGCGAACGGGTTAATCCGCCACGCGGCGGCGAGTCGGATGCAAAACGTATTGTCTATCAGGCAGCTGCCGGAGCGGCGGCCGAGATTCGCGGGTCCGAGGTCGTGCGGACCTGGGTCAAGGTGCAGGAAAACACATGGAAAGTCACCCTGTCCAACGCGTTCTTCGGCGGATTCAATCCCTATGCCGACCTGATTCGCGGCGACTGGTTCGATCGGCGCGGCCGCGACCACCATACCGGGGCCGTCTATCTCAACGGCGAATGGTTGACCGAGGCGGCCAAACTCGATGATGTGCTCAAGCCCGCGGGCGACGCGCCGCTCTGGTTCGCCCAGGTGGACAAGGAGAACACCACCCTCTGGGCGCAGTTCAAGAATACCGATCCCAACGAGCAGACGGTCGAGATCAACGTGCGGCGGACGGTGTTCTATCCGGACAAACCGGGCCGGAACTACATCACGGTGCGCGGGTTGACGCTGCGGCACGCGGCAACGCCCTGGGCTCCACCGACGGCCGAGCAGGTGGGGCTGATCGGCACCCACTGGAGCAAGGGCTGGATCATCGAGAACAATGTGGTGAGTCATTCGGTCTGCTCGGGCATCGCCCTGGGCAAGCATGGCGATGAGTATGACAACACCTCGGCCAACACGGCCGAGGGGTATGTGAAGACCATCGAGCGCGCCACGAAAGCCGGCTGGAACAAGGAGAACATCGGGCATCACATCGTCCGCAACAACACGGTTTCGCACTGCGAGCAGGCAGGGATTGTGGGCAGCCTGGGGCCGATCTTCTGCACGGTCACCGGCAACACCATCCACGACATCCATGTGCGCCGGCTGTTCAGCGGGGCCGAGATGGCGGGCATCAAGTTCCACGCGGCCATCGACACGGAGATCAGCGGCAACCACATCTATCGAACCTGCCGCGGGCTCTGGCTGGACTGGATGGCCCAGGGCACGCGTGTCTCGGGCAATCTGTTCCACGACAACCTGGGAGAAGATGTGTTTGTGGAGGTGGACCACGGGCCGTTTCTGCTGGACAACAATTTCATGCTCTCCAGGATCAGCCTGTTGAACATGTCCGAAGGCGGGGCGTATGCGCACAACCTGATTGCGGGGCGTATCGTGATCCGCCCGGAACTGAGCCGGGCCACGCCGTACCACCCGGCGCACGCCACCGAGGTGGCCGGGATGCACAACATCGTCGGTGGCGACGATCGCTTCTACAACAACATCTTCGCTGGTGGCGATGGGCTGGCCGGCTATGACGCGGCGAAGATGACCGCATTCATGGACGGCAACGTCTTTCTGAATGGCGCGAAGGCGTCGAAGTTCGAAAAGGATCCGCTGGTCAAACCTGCGGCTGAAGCGGCAATCAAGGTGGCGCAGAAGGATGAGGGATGGTATCTCGAAATGAAGTTCGATAAGGCCTGGGCGACCGAGCGGACGCGAAAACTGGTGACGACAGAATTACTGGGCAAGGCCGCAATCCCGAACCTGCCCTACGAGCGGCCGGACGGCACGCCGATCCGGGTGATGACCGATTATCTGGGCAAGCCGCGGAATGAGGCCAGCCCGGCACCGGGTCCGCTGGAAAACCCCGGCGTGGGCGAAGTCTCGGTGAAACTGCGGTAGGCACATGGGGATTCGAACGGGAACAACTACCGCGATTCGGGGGTGCCACGGCTTGGCTACTGCAAGCCGTGCTTCGCGGTCGCGCACACCCGGCTTGCAGTAGACAAGCCGTGGCACCCGGAGTGGGAAGCCCGACGGGTGTGTCTTCACCAGTCATGGGTAATTGGTTTCCTGCAATCATGCCGGCACCTCGATCCTGTGGTGTGAATCGCTGGCGAGCAATCCGCGTGCGAAAATCAGCAGCACGGCGCCAATCAGCGCCACATAGAGCAACTCGGTTGTTTCTTCCCAGGCCTCGAACCAGACCTGGTTGTCGGCGAACGGCGCGACCACGATCAGGCGGAAGAGGCTGAAGCCCATGGCGCCGGCGGCGGCGGAGAAGAGGATCTTGGATATGGGGACGGGGCGTTGCTCGACTTTCCACAGCACGACGAAACACGCGGCCAGAAGTATGATCGCGGCGACCGGCAGATAGCGCAACTCGTAGATCTGATGGATCACGGGATGACGGTAGGTGTGGAGGATGCCGAGGATCCGCGTGTTGTAGACCTCTGCGTGAACATCCGCGGAGAGTGGCAGGGCGGCCACGACG
>JBEKVL010000652.1:0-4200 GCA_049514055.1 Tepidisphaeraceae bacterium
TTGATCTTGGTCGTCGGCCAGAACCGCATGTTGTTCGACCACAGGCGAGCAACCTTCTGGACATCGCCGACAATGGCCTCGCGTAACGGACGATCGCGCAACACGCCCAAGTTCCGAACCAGTGTCAGCATGTCACGCAAGTCGTGCCCGGTATCAAGACTCTTCTTTCCGGTCACATACTCGTGGTCGCTCTTCCAGATGACGGCACGAAGCATGCCTTCCACGGCGCGGCCGGCAAGGTAGATGCTCCCGCCCAATCGCTCCTGGCGCAACAGGACAAACGCCTCGCCCAATCGCTCCCTCGCCCCACTCCGGTAGTCCGCCTCTCCCATTGTTGCCATCTTCAACCCCATCTTGGGTCAAGCTGAACGCTACGAGCGCTTGCCATTCGCTCTCACCGGCTCTTTCCCGGATGACTCCATATTATGCAGTTTGAATATCCAATATTCAATCTGCATAAACGGGATGTTCGTCGGGCGGGCTCATTAAGGAGGCGCCGTGCCACCCTGTGCTTCAAGCTCCCGCGCGCGCGGATGGCCGGCGAGGACGCCGGCCCTACTTGGACGCAACCCGCCCCAGCGCCTGATACAACCCGATCCCCGCGGCCGTCGCCAGGTTCAGGCAGCGCTCCCCTTCCACCTGCGGAATCCGCACGTTGTGCTCCGGGCAGACCGCCAGTAACTCGTCTGACAAACCATGCGTCTCGCTGCCGAAAACCAGGCAATCCCCATCCTGAAAACCGGCCTGCCACAGATCCTGCTGCGACTTGCTGGTGAACATCCACAGCCGCACGCCGGCCATCGCCTTCAGGAACGCCGCCTCGTCATCGTGAACTGTCAGCTTCAGCCGCGGCCAGTAGTCCATGGCGCTACGCTTGATTTGCCGATCCGTCAGCACAAAACCCATCGGCCGGACCAGGTGCAGCTCCGTCCCCGTGGCCACACACAACCGGGCGATGTTGCCGGTGTTGGGGGCAATCTGGGGGCGAACGATGGCCAGTTCCAAGTGATGCTGGGGAAGATGGATGACCGTGTCGTGTGCCATGTAAGCAGACTTCTTACCACGAATCGGTTCGCAGTACTCCATCGCGGCTCAAATGGCATTGCGGTTGTGATGCAGGCTGGACGCCTGCATCACAATCTCCGCCGCGATGGAATAGCCTCCAAAGCGGCCATAACGAGCCAGGGAATAACCCCGGGCGACCGGGGTCTCCGCCGCGTCTTCCCGGACGCACCGTAAGACAAAGACGAATAGTCTTTAATAAGTCATCATAAAGACATTGTCGGCAGGTTCATTCACGGTCCTTTCATAGAGAAGGGCTAGCATCGCTGCCGTTACTGCAATTCCTGCATCACGGCTTTTGTATTCGACGATGCGACATACGACTCATAGGATAAGCACACTGGCGTTTTGTCACGGCAGTTCCGAATGACTCAGAACCGAGGCGTAAATGCAGCGAACGTATCATCCTCTCGTTGCCCGGAAACCGCCGGAACTGCTCTCCATCATCATCCCGCTGTACAACGAGCAGGAAGTCGTGCCCGAGTTACGCCGGCGGATGACGGCGGTGCTCGACGCCCTTGACTGCCGCAGCGAACTCATCCTCGTAAACGACGGCAGCGGCGATCGCACCATCGATCTCCTCCTGCAATGGGCGGCCGATGACTCCCGGGTGCATGTTCTCGGGCTGGCCCGCAACTTCGGGCATCAGTTGGCCATCACCGCCGGGCTCGACAACGCCTGGGGCGACGCCGTCGTCATCATGGATGCCGACCTTCAGGATCCACCGGAGCTGATCCACGACATGCTTCGCGAGTACCAACGCGGCTACGACGTGGTCTACGGCCGGCGCACCGGCCGCGAGGGCGAGACGCGCTTCAAGCGTCTTTGCGCCTGGGGTTTCTATCGACTCATGCGGTCCTTTGTTCATGCGGAGTTGCCGGTCGATGCCGGGGATTTCCGCCTGATTTCGCGCCGCAGTCTGGAAACCCTGCAACAAATGCGGGAAACCCACCGCTTTCTCCGCGGCATGACCACCTGGATCGGCTTCCCCCAGACGGCCGTGGAATACTGCCGTGCTCCGCGGTCGGCCGGTGAGAGCAACTACCCTCTCAGCAAATTGCTCCGCCTGGCGTGGACCGCCGTGGTTTCGTTTTCGCCCGCGCCGCTGCGTATCAGCCTGTTTGCGGGAGCACTGCTCCTGCTCTTTGGCGCGGGTGATGGCCTGTACGTCCTGATCCGCGCAATCCAGGGACATCGCGAAGCACTCACATGGTTCGCCGGAGTCGCGGCCGTCAGCCTGAGTTTTGGCGCCGTTCTTCTGGCGATCGGCATTCTCGGCGAGTACGTTGGCAGGCTCTATGACGAGATCAAGGGCCGCCCGCTGTATGTCGTGGGCATTCGCGCCAATGTTGAACTCTCTCACCGACCCGTGCAATTGGGCATTGCCGACGCCGTCAGGCGGAAGGCCCTACGGCTGGCTCCGGCGCTGGTGGAGCAGGCATGAACGACGATTCGGTTGGCGACGCCCACCGCGCAACAACTGGAAGAGCGGGAACGCTTGGATTGGTTCTGGCCGTTCTGGCCCTTCGCATCATCTACATGGCTTGGCTGTCGCCCTGGGAATTGGCCGGCGACGAAGCCTATTACTGGGAATGGTCCCGTCGCCTGGGTCTCTGCTACTACGAAAAAGGCCCCGGCCTGGCTTGGATGATCGCGCCCTGCACGCGTCTGTTGGGCATCAGCGAATGGACCGTGCGCCTGCCGGCCGCGATCTCGCTCGCGGTCGCCGCCTGGCTGCTGGCGGAACTGGTTCGATCCGCCGGGGGCTCGTTCCGCGCCAGCCGGGCCGCGGTCGTACTCTTCCTGCTCATCCCCGCATTTGTCGCCAACGCGCAGATCTGCACGCAAGACGCCCCGATTATTGCCATCTGGATCGCCCTCACCTGGCTGGGCCTGCGGTTCATCCGCCACTGGCATTCCGGCTCACCAACCCTGGCGGACTGGCTGGCCACGGCCGCGCTGCTTGGCATCGGTTTCCTCTTCAAGCAGTCGATCCTGCTGCTGGTTCCCAGTTTCGCGATCTATGCGGTCGTGCAGCGCCGTCAACTCCGCTGGCGGCCGGTAATGGCCGTCCATGGGTTGATCGCGCTGGCACTGTTTATCGCAACACTCTTTCCGATGATCATCTGGAATATCCATCACCAGTGGCCCACGCTGGCACACACCCTCGGCCACCTCGGCGCCGGCGGCGATCGGGATGGACCCCGCCATTACACACCGCGGTGGATGCTCGAGCTGCTGGGCTCGCAAATCGCGGGCATAGGGCCGGGAGCCTTTGCCCTGATGACCATCGCTGTTATATGGGCGATCCGCTCACGGCACGCCGACTCCCGGCGATGGCCCGCCAGACTGTGGATGCTGTGCGCGGCTTTGCCAAGCCTCGCGTTCTTCTTCTCGCTCAGCGCGTACAAGGCGGTGATTGGAAGCTGGCCGTTCCCATCGTACACGCCATTGCTGGTGTTGGTGGGCGAAATGGCGGCGGTCGAGTTGCCCAGGTTCCGTGAACTGGTTCGAGGGTGGCAGGCAATACCGTTGCCGCGGCCCAAGTCGGGCTTCTTCCGTCGCCGCCCGGAAACACCGTTCAAGTCGATGTGGGATCTGGCGATCGTGTACGGCGCCGGCGCAGCGCTGGTGCTTGCCTTCCCCAACATGTTGGCCCACATTCCCGTTCTCGGCCCGAGATTGGCCTCGCCCTTGAGTCGCATCACCGGCCATCGGGCAGCGGCCCGGCAGGCCCAGACCGTGCTTGGCCGCGTGAATGTCGCGACGGGCCGGCCACCGACGCTCGTCACCCGACACTATATGACGTCCGCTCTCTACGCCTTCTACCTCAAGGATCATCCGACTGTCTGCACGGCCGCGGCCCAGATGGGCGGCCGCCGAACCGCATACGATTTCTGGCCCGAAACGAACCTTGCCGGCGCGGGTCTGCGCGGCCGCACGCTGCTGCTGGATCGAGTACGCGGCGATCCGTGGGCATCTACCCTGCGGTTCGGCAAGTTGCGAGCCATCGACGATGGGCTCTGGTGGCTCGGTGAGAATTACCAGGGACCGCAGTCGGCGGGGATGCCATAACCATGTGTCATGCCGAGCCAGGCGAAGCATCACGCCCGCCGCAACGGCGCGATCTTCCCCTGC
>JBEKVL010000653.1:0-4183 GCA_049514055.1 Tepidisphaeraceae bacterium
AACATCTCGCCACGGGGAATCTTGATGCCAAACGCCTTTTCCAGCCGGAAAGCGATGTCCAGGAAGTCGATGCTTTCCGCTCCGAGATCGCCACGGAGGGTTGCGGTCGGGGTCACCTCCTCGTCGTCCACGCTCAGCGCATCCACCAGAACCGCCTTCACCTTGTCGAAAACTTCTTCTCGCGACATTGCCATGAGATGCTCCTGTTCCTTCCCAAAAAACGGCCGTATCCTCGGCCGCACTGTTCCATTGTTATCCGATGTTATCCTACCGCAACAACGCCCGACGTCGAAGGCGCGATCAGCCCCCATCTTCGCCGATTGTGTTCTTTGAGCCGCTGGTCGATCCCGGCCAGTTCCGGGTTCTTCTGAGCCAGATCGAAATACGCCAACTCGATCCGGGCCGAAAGGGCCTGCGACGTACCGACCAGTCCAGAGGCCTTGAAGACGGCGCCGGTTTCGGTGGTCTTGCTCAGCTCAACCTCGACCTTGAGCCAGTTGCCCGGGGCGACGAACTGTCCGTATTTCACGTTCCTGGCCTCTTTCAGCACGGCCATGGATCGGGCGAAATCGTTCCGCAAATGCAGTATCCATCCCGCGGCCTGGGTCAGAGCTTCCAGCATCATGACGCCAGGCAGCACCGGAAAAGTTGGAAAATGATCGGCGAGGTACTCCTCGGCCAGCGAGACGTACTTGAATGCCACGATCCGGTCGGGGCCGGCGGCTTCGATTCTGTCGATGAGGTTGAACTTCACAGTCCTTCACGTAGCACAGGCGTCCCGCCTGTGAGTCTTCGGGTGCCCCCGGACGGCCCGGGGACGGGTAATTTGTCTTTGTATCGGTCAGGCGATTCCATTGCAAGTCACCAGTCTTCTAGCATCTTCCCGACACGCGGGTTCTGGCCGATGAAATCGTGTTGTCGGCCGACAGTGGCGCCGCCGTTGTGGAAGAGCCTGGTACACTCAAACCGGCGGCAACTCGCCGGGCGGTCTTCGTAGATCGTGCATAAGTCGTCTTCGCCAAGGAAGATACACTTGCCGTCGCGGTAGGGGAGTACCTTCTCGCGAACCAACCGACCAGCATCGTGCATGGTGACCTCCGCGGCAAACGGGCCGAAGCGGCCATACTCGCCTGGCTCCAGCAGTACGGAGTATTCGCACCCACTCTGTTTGCAACACGCGGCATCGCAGCGATTGCACGGGCTTGAGCCGATAATGGCGATGCGGATTCGTTTCATTGGCATGAACAACCAGACTTTCCGCAAGTAACTCTATACACAGAGTCCGTTTCAGCAACCCACACAGGGAAGGAGCTTGATATGTCAGGTCAGAACATGCCCCGCAGACAGTTTCTTCAGGCGGCCGCCGCGGCCACGGCGTTCACAGTGGTTTCGTCGTCAGCGGTCCGTTCCGCCGAGGCGAATTCCAAGGTGAAGATCGGCCTGATCGGTTGCGGCGGGCGCGGCAAGTGGATCGCCAAACTCGCGGAGCAGAATGCTCCGGTACAGATCGCGGCGGTCTACGACTTCTTCCGCGACCGCGCCAACGAGGCCGGCGAACAGCATGGCGTGCCGGCCGACCGTCGCTACGTCGGCATGGAGGGCTACAAGAAGATGCTCGAGACGGACATCGATGCGGTGATGATCATCAGCCCGCCGTGTTTCCATCCACAACAGGCGGCCGACGCCCTCGCGGCCGGGAAGCATGTGTATCTGGCCAAGCCCATCGCCGTGGATGTGCCGGGCGTGCAGATGATTCTCGATGCCCAGAAGAAGGTTGCCGGAAAATTGAACCTGCTGGTGGATTTCCAGACCCGGGCCAACGAGTTCTACAAGGGCGCCTTCCAGAAGGTGCTCGACGGCATGATCGGCAAGCCCGTGTGTGCCCAGGCGTACTACCATGCCGGGCGGCTCGGCCCGCAGGCATCCGGCAACACGCCGATGGCCCGGTTGCGGAACTGGGTGCTCGACCAGACGCTCTCCGGCGACATCATCGTCGAGCAGAACATCCATGTGCTGGATGTGGCCAACTGGTTCCTGCGCGGCCATCCGCTCAAGGCCCAGGGCACCGGCGGGCGCAAGGCCCGCATCGAAGTCGGCGATACCTGGGACCATTACGTGGTCACCTACTGGTATCCCGACGACGTCCTGCTGGACTTCGCCTCGACGCAGTTCACCTACGGTTTTGACGACCTCTGCTGCCGCATTTTCGGCAATCTTGGTACGGTCGATTCGCACTACGGCGGCCAGGTCCGTATCCGCGCCAAGACCGGCGGCTATGCCGGCGGCGTCACCGGCGACATCTACCAGAGCGGCGCCGTCAACAACATCAAGGCATTCGTGGCCAACCTCCAGGAAGGCAAGACGATGTCAAACATCCAGGACTCGGCCGAGAGCACGCTGACTGCCATCCTCGGCCGCATCGCCACCCGGCAGAACCGCGTGGTGACCTGGGATGAAATGATAAAGGCCAACGAGAAACTGGAGGCGAACCTCAGTCTCCCGGCGGATGCAGTGGACTGGAAGCCATGATGGTTCGGAGTCCCGCCGCCCGTCGACAACAGGGCGGTCGCAGCAGCGTCGGTAGAAGACGACCAACCGCAGACAGCGAGGACTTCTCGGGTAACGACTGGCATACATCCGCGCTGTCCGAGTTCTCCGCTGTCAGGTCTGCCCGCCTTTCTCGGCAAAGGCAGGGCGGTTTCGCCGAAACCGCCGCTGTGGGGCGTACACGGACGCTCGGCGAGCCATCCCAACCCACGCTGTTTTCACAGCCTGTGCCAAAAAAGGACGGGCATACCCTCCGCGGTCATTCACCGCCCCGCCATTCACCGCCCCGCCATCTTGAGCAAACCCGACCCTTACCATAAAATACAGGTCTTTCCCCTGCACCACCTTGTTGACCGCGGGTGGGGTGGGCGCTTGTAACTCGTGGTTCCGCAAGGAGATCGTCGTGATCGTGGTAATGAATCCCCATGCCCCGCAGCCGACCATCGATCGGGTGATGGCGGAAATCCAGCGGATGGGCGGCACGCCCCATCTGTCGCGCGGGGAGTTTCGCACCGTCATCGGCGCGGTCGGGGAAGAGGCCAAGATCGACCAGGCACACCTTCTGTCGCTCGACGGTGTCGAGAAGGTCCTGGAGATCATGAAGCCGTACAAACTCGCCAGCCGCGAGTTTCACGAGGATGACTCGGTCGTTGAAGTCGGCGGCGGCAAGGTGCCGGTGGTCAAGGTGGGCGGTAAACACGCCGTTTCCATCGCCGGCCCGTGTGCCGTGGAGAATCGCCAGATGCTCCGGACCATTGCCGGCCACGTCCGCAAGGCCGGGGCCACGATCCTGCGCGGCGGAGTTTTCAAGCCGCGGACCAGTCCCTATTCGTTCCAGGGACACGGCGAACCGGCGTTGAAATGGATGCGCGAGTGTGGCGACGAGTTGGGCATGCCGATCTGCGTCGAGGTCATGGACACCCGCCAGGTGGAGACCATGGAGCAATACGTCGACTGCTTCCAGATCGGCGCGCGGAACATGCAGAACTTCGACCTGCTGCGCGAGGTCGGCAAGACCCGCCGGGCGGTACTGCTCAAGCGCGGGCTGGCGGCCACGGTCAAGGACTGGCTGCTGTCGGCCGAGTATGTGCTCTCGCAGGGCAACCGCAGCGTGATCCTATGCGAGCGCGGCATCAAGACCTTCGAGGATTCGGCCCGCTACTCGCTGGATCTTACTTCGATCCCGATCGTGCGACAGTGGTCGCACCTGCCGATCATCGTCGATCCATCCCACTGTTGCGGCAAGCGCGAGTGGGTTCCGGCCATGGCGGCCGCCGGCATCGCGGCCGGGGCGCACGGGACGATCATTGAGGTACACTACTGCCCGTCGGAGGCGATGTGCGACGGCCCGCAGGCGTTGCTGCCTGAGACGTTTGTCGAGTTGATGAAGCAATTGGAACGGATCGCGGTTTTGTTCGGAAAGCACTTTGACGAAGGAACGGGATCGAAATAGTCTGTTGATTTCTTTGATTGGGTGGCCTGGGCAAGTCCTCTTGCCCGTGTCGGACGGGCAAGAGGACTTGCCCAGGCCACCCGGAACTCGCTGGGCCTGAGATTGGCCCTGATAATAAAGGAAGGAGTGAACTATGGCTCGGATCAAATTCATTGCTGGCAACTGGAAGATGAACACCACCAA
>JBEKVL010000654.1:0-4183 GCA_049514055.1 Tepidisphaeraceae bacterium
CGGGCTCATGGATGAGGATACGCTGGTCGTAATCACGGCAGATCATTGTCTGCCATCCATCCCTGCCCTGGGTGAACTACCGGGCGCAAGCAAGTCGCCGTTTGAACGGATTCCGCTGATCCTGCTGTCGCGGCGCGTTCTCCCGTCATTCGAGCCCGCGCGCCAGGCCTCGCAACTGGATCTGGCTCCGACGCTGCTTCACCTCCTGAATTTGCCGGTGCCGGCCGGTTATTGGGGCCGGAGTCTGTTTGATGCCGGGCGGACGCGGGTGCCATTTGTGGGGATCTTCCAGAATCGAGTGACCGTGCTTGGTGACGGTGTGTCGGAGCGTTTCGATCTCAGTGATCCTGGCGGGGGTACGCAAAGGCAACTTGCCGAACTGCTCCGGGTCTTTCAGGCCGGCGAAACGTCGCGCCGTTGACACAGCCATCATGGGCCGCATGCTGGCCTTCGGCGGCCGGAAGGTTTGATTCGCAGAAGCGATGCAATCCGCACTCAACCCGAGGCTTAGTCGCCCGCAATTCGGGCTCAGGTGTGGTCGGCGGAACCGGTGCTTCACGTCCCGTGGCGTCTGAGCGTCGGCCGAAGTCGTCGGCCCGGAGGTTGCAGGCGGGGGCGTGCCGGGAGACAATGAGGGCATGGAATCAATCGCAACTGCTGCGGATTACGCCGATGCGCTATTGGTTGCGCGCACGGCGCGGAACTGGGTGTTCACGCTGCTGCTGGTAATGCTGCTGGCGCAGATGGGGCTGTTCTTCGCTTACCGGTATTGGCATGCGCTGCCGGCGGATGCGCCCAGCGTCCTTCACTATGCGCTGGGTGGTTGCGGGTTTCTGGCGATGGTGCTGATCGTGCTCCTCAGTCTTGACATGTTGCTGATCCTGCATGTGATGCTTGTCGGACGGTTGATCGGAGTCTCGCATGTGACCAGGGCGTGGCTGGCAACCGTGGTGCTGGCACTACTACTGTTTCCGTGGCAGGCGTTTCTGAACAACGCCGACCTGACGGCCACCGAGTTCCGGATTCCCGGGGTCATCTTCACCTGGGAGGAACTCGTGAAATATGCGCGGTTTCCCACGGGCGAGTTCAAGGTCGCGGTGTTACGATGGGCTCGGTTCGTGATGTTTCCGGTGCTGGCGATTGTGTTGTTGTTCGTGATCCAGTCCAGGGCATCGCGCGGATTGAGGCTGGCGCTGGGCGAAGAAAAACCGGCGGTGCAGTAGGACAGGCCTTCCTGTCTGTCGCCAGTAGGACAGACATGCTTGTCTGTCGTTCGGTCAGTTCATCTGGACGGAGCATTAACAGTGAAAGAAGAACGCGGGCAGATTGCCGGAAATCAGATCATCGCGGAAGCATTCACCCTCTGGGGATCCATTGCCGGGGACATTGTCGTCATCGATGGCGGGAAGATGTATGCACGCGGGGCCATCTACGGGAAACTGACCGTTCGGGAAGGTGGGCGGGTGCATATCTTTGGAAACGTCAGCGGGGACCTGGTCGTGGGCGAGGGCGCGAAGGTCATCGTTTCCGGGATCATCGGCGGAGATTGCACCAACAACGGCGGCCGGCTGTATATTGACGAAACGGCCAGGGTGCTGGGGAAGGTGAAGATGCGAAAGGGGGAGACCAAGATCGACTCCAAGGCACAGGTCGGGGGACGTGAACGGTATTGACAGGTTGCAGTATGAAACGATGTCAAGTGGTTCAACAGGAAGAGATATGACAAGACACATCAGTTCGCGCAGACTGTTCCTGAAGGCGGCGGCTTCAACTGCGGGCATTGTGATCGTGCCGGCGCACGTGCTCGGGGGAATCGGCAAAACGCCGCCCTCGGAGCAACTCACCAAGGCCCTGATCGGCACCGGCGGCATGGGACGCGGACATATCAAGGGGATCAACCCCACCAGCCGTCTCCTGGCCATCTGCGACACCGACACGGCGCACATTGACGAGGCGAAGAAACTCGCGCCGCCGGATGTGAAGGTCTACGAGGACTTCCGCGAACTGCTGGATCTGAAGGAAGTGGACATCGTCCACATCGCCACGCCGCCGCACTGGCACGCGCTGATGGCCATTGCCGCCGCCAACGCGGGCAAGGATATCTGGTGCGAGAAGCCGATGACGCGGACGATCGGCGAGGGGATCAAGGTGAGGGAGGCGGTGCAGCGGAATGGCCGGATATTCCGGCTGAATACCTGGTTTCGTTTTCAGGACGGCATGTACGGCATGGGCGTGCCGTGCAAGCCGGTGAAGAAAGCCGTGGCGAACCGCCTGCTGGGCTGGCCCATCCGGGCGGTGATCGGCGCGCACCAGGGATTTGACTGGAAGCTGAACATGTGGAAGGGGCAATGGAACCTCAAGCCGCAGACGCCGCCGCCGAACCTGGACTACGACATGTGGCTCGGGCCGGCGCCGTACAAGCCGTATCATCCACATCGGGTGCATCAGTCGTTCCGCGGCTACTGGGATTATGACGGCGGCGGTTTGGGAGACATGGGCCAGCATTACATCGACCCGACGCAGTACATTCTCGAAAAGGATGAGACCAGCCCGGTGGAGATCGTGGCCGAGACCCCGCCCCAGCATCCGGACGCAGTGGTGCCATGGACACGGATTACGCTGAAGTATGCGGATGGTTGCGAGATTGTGCTGGATGGCGACAACTCGATGGTCGATGTGCCCTATCTACAAGGCCCCAAGGGCAAGATCATGCAGGGTCTGAAATCGGACATCCCCAATCTGGCGGAAATCGTCAACACGCTGCCCGATCCGGAGCCGATGGTGACCGACTTCATCCAGGCGGTGAAGACACGGCGGAAATTCGCGCTCAATGAGCAGAATGGGTTCCGGTCCTGCACGATCGTCAATCTGTCACTGGCCGCGGTGCGGCTGGGAAGGACGTTGAAGTTCGATCCGGTGAAGCTGCAGTTCGTCAACGATGACGAGGCCAACCGGCTGATCTTCCAACCGATGCGGGCGCCGTGGCATCTGTGATGAGAAGGGATCGGCTGAAACGCGACAGCCAAGAGTGTCTGTCGTCCGAGAGGCGGGAAGGTTGCGAGTGATGACAGGCAAGAATGTCTGTCCTACTGAAACGACAGACGAGAATGTCTGTTCTACTGAAACGACAGACAAGAATGTCTGTCCTACTGGACGCGGAGGATCACACCATGAGAAACAAACTGCTTGCCGCCATCGCACTGGTGATTGCCTCGATGGCCGCCGCTCCGGCGGTGGACCTGATCGAGAAGACGACCGTGAAGACCGTGGCCGAGGACCAGAAACTGGCGACGGAATTGTTCGTTTTTGGACCGGCGGGGATCGCCGACATCTGCGGTCAGGTGATCCCGCTCGGGACCGGCGACGACACCAAGGCCCGCATGGCGATTGCCGCCATGGTTCGACATGCCACCGCGCCGGGTCAGGAGAAGAATCGCGCCGCGCTGGCCGGGGCACTTGTGGCGGGAATCGAGAAGAATAGTGATCCCGAAGTAAAATCGTTCTTCGTTTACCAGCTTCGATTCGTCGGCAAGGACGAGTCGGTCGATACGCTGGCGAAGCTGCTGGCGGAAGAGAAGAACCAGCTGTGCCCGACGGCCGCGATGTCCCTCGTGGCGTTCAACACGCCCAGGGCGGCGGAGGCCATAGCGGCCGCGCTGGCGTCAGTTCCCAAGACAAACCTCGTGACCTTGCTGACCGCCGCCGGCACGCTGCGCGCCAGGGCCGCCGAGCCGGCCATCGTCTCTCGCCTTGATGACGCTGACAAATCCGTGCGACACGCGGCCCGGTACGCTTCGGCCCAAATAGGCCTGCCACAAGTGGCCGCCCCGCTTTCCAAGGCCGCGGCCGACGGCGCCCTGGGACAGTACGAACGATCGCAGATGGTCTCGTTGCTGTTTGTCTACGCCCAGCGGCGCGCGGAAATGGGCGCCGGTGCCGAGGCGGCGGAGATTTGCAGGACGCTCCTGAAGGCCGATCCGCAGGATCCCAATGTGCGCTGCGGCGCACTGGCTACGCTGGTTGCCGTGGAGCAGGAGAAGGCATTGCCGGCGGTTCTGGCGGCGTTCGATTCCCCGGACGCCGAGTTCCGCAATGCTTCGCTCGCACTGGCGGAGAAGTTCGCCGGCGCCGACAACACGGCAAAGTACGTTGAGAGATTAGCCAAGGCCGAGCCGGAAGCCCA
>JBEKVL010000655.1:0-4175 GCA_049514055.1 Tepidisphaeraceae bacterium
TCCTGGAAATATATCCACTTCCCCTCTCCGCTCCAACACAACCCCTCTCCCCGCGTACAATCCTCCGGCCCGCGGGGCGCATCGTTGCGTTTCGCGGCAGGCGTACAACCGAGGATTCATCCGTGAACCAAAACATACTCTCCCGTCGCAACATCCTTCTCTCCACCGCCGCGGCCGCCTGCGTGCCGCTCGGCGCGGCCGTGGCGCAGGAGAAGCCGGCCGCGGCCCCGTTCATCTTCTGCCTCAACGGCGCGACCATCATGGGCCAGAAACTTCCGATCACCAAGCAAGTCGAAGTGGCCGCCAAGGCCGGCTACAACGCCTTCGAGCCCTGGGTCAGGGACGTCGACGAGCATGTGAAGAAAGGCGGCACGCTGGCGGATCTGCGCAAGCAGATCGCCGACTCCGGGCTGACCATCGAGGACGCCATCGGTTTTGCCCAATGGATTGTCGAGGATGACGCCAAGCGGGCCAAGGGATTGGAAGACGCCAGGCGCGATATGGATGCGGTCGCCCAGATTGGCAGCAAGCGTATGGCGGCCCCGGCCGCCGGCGGAACCAACGAAGCGCTGGATCCGCGGAAAGTCGCCGAGCGCTATCGCGCCCTGGCCGAGATTGGCGACAAGGCGGGCATCGTGCCGCTGCTTGAGGTCTGGGGCCACTCCAAGACGCTCACGCGGCTGTCGGATGCGGCGTACATCGCCATCGAGAGCCATCATCCCAAGGCCGCCGTACTGCCGGATGTGTTTCATCTGTACCGGGGCGAAAGCGGCATTGAGGGTCTGGGCGTGCTCAGCCGTGCGGCCTGTCCGATCATTCACATGAACGACTATCCGGCCATTGAACCGGCCAGAGTCAAGGATGAGAACCGCGTCTATCCCGGCGACGGCATCGCCCCGCTGAAGCAGATTCTCAAGATCATGGCAGCCGCGGGCACGCCGATCGTGCTCTCGCTGGAAGTGTTCAACCGCGAGTATTGGAAGCTCGATGCGCTGGAGTGCGCCAAGCGCGGCCTGGAGAAGATGAAGGCGGTGGCGGCAGCGTGAACTATCGCGGCCGAACTTGTGGTGCAGGTTTCCGGCCTGCTTCAAGGTCTGTGCAGGCTGGAAGCCCGCACCACAATGCCATGGCACCTCGGCCGCGGTGATTCACCCCGCCCGATACAGCCCATGCTCCCTGATGTACTCCGCCACACCGGAGGGGACCAGGTACTCGATCGATCTTCCCGTCGCGACCCGCTGGCGGATATCCGTCGAACTGATGTCCAGCAACGGCGCCTCGGCCAGATGATAACGCAGTCCCAGGCAGGTTGGCGGAAGCGCATTCCACTCGATATTCGTTCCCGGTCTTTGCACCACGACAAACTTCGTCTCCCGCAAGAGTGCTTCCGGATCGCGCCATTTCGGCAGGTACATCAGCATGTCCGCCCCGATCAGCCATTCCACCTGTTCCCAATGGCGCATTTGCTTTAGCTGTCGCACCGTGTCTATTGTATAGCTCGGAGGCGGCCGGTGGAGTTCGATGTCGTCCACCTCGAACAACTGGGGCTGCAGCGCGGCGGCCAGACGGCACATGGCCAGTCGATGCCCGGGTTCTGCAAACTCTGCACCTGCAGGTTTATGTGGCGGATGGGCCGCCGGGATCAATATTACGCGGTCATAGCCGAGCCGCTCGGCGGTGGCCCGCGCGCACACTAAGTGCCCGTTGTGAATGGGGTTAAAGCTGCCGCCGAAACACAGGAATCGCATCATGCCACCGTATATTCTTCAAGATTCCGTTTCAAGAGGAAAAACTCCTTTGCAATCTGGCACTTCCCACGTCATTCTATCACATGTTAGATGACCCCCTATTTGCCGCAGCAACTGGCGACCGTAGGTTGGGACGATTGAAAAACCTGGTCCGGCAGCTTGTTTGAGCGGTTGCGTTTTCTTTCATAGATCGAAGTGGCAACTGACTTTGAAGTACGGATGTTCGAAGACAGCAGCAGTTGTGCGCATATCGGATTACTTTAGTCCGATATATTTCATCAAGAAGGAACCGACGCCCATGCAATGGAAGGAGTCGAAAATGTTGACGGTGACGAATCTGAGGAACACGGCACGAAAGCCCTCTAAGGGCATCCCGCGTGACCTTCGCGCCAGGGCCGGGGAGATACTCGCCCTGGACTACGCTTTCATGGATTCTCCGCAATTCAGGCAGAAGAGCCTCGAAGCCCGGCTTTTCGCATCCGGCTGCGAGCCGGTCCTTCCCAACACCAGTTGGTATCAGCCCACGTTTGAGGACATCGAAAAGGAGATCACCATCGCCCCGAAGCTGATGACCTCGGAAGAGGAGCGGCTGATGTTTCTCCGCTTCAATTTTTCCAAGCAGCGGATCATGCAGATCAAGCGAAAAGTCGCCCTCGAAGGCCTCACACGGGAGCTGGCCGAGCGGATCGTCCAATGGCACGGCCGCTACGAGCTCTATCGGTAATACCTCACGCGCACGAACCTGGCGCTGGTGCTGGCGATGGCCAAGCGCACCCGGCTGGGCCAGGTGGACTTCGCCGAGATCGTCAGCGAAGGGAACATGGCGCTGCTCCGCGCGGTCGAGAAGTTCGACGTGGAGCGCGGTTTCAAATTCTCGACCTATGCGTGCCGGGCGATCCTCAAGGCATTCAGCCGCACCTCGCTCAAGCAGAACCGCTATCGCAACCGCTTCCCGGTCGAGTTCGAGCCGGACCTCGAGAAGAGCGACTGGGTGGACCGCCGCCGCGAGACCCACGAGACCGAGTGCATCGACGAACTCAAGAACATCGTCGACCGCAATCTGGCCGAGCTGACGCAGGTCGAGCAGACCGTCATCCGCCAGCGGTTCAACTGGAAAGAGCAGCAGAACTCCCCGCTGACGCTCGAGGAAGTCGGCCGGATCATCGGCGTGACCAAGGAACGCGTGCGTCAGATTCAAAACAAGGCCCTGGCGAAGATCCGCCAGGTTATGGAAGACGGCGCGTTGCGGCCTGCCCCGGAGGAAGAGAATTCCGTGACTTTCGAGACCGTGGCTGCCTAGAATAGTCCATAACGAACCTCCTCCCATCCCTTTGGGGTGCGCCAACGGCAAGGGCGCACCCCTTTTTGTTTGGTCCGCCACCCTCCCCCGTTCTTTGTGGTCGTGATGGTTCATCGCGGTTTTCGGGGCGGGACCATTTTCCACGATCACCGATCGCGGCCGCAGCACCTTACGGCTTTTTCCACACGATGTCCGCGGTTCCCGCCGCATGGTTTGCCAGCCGGGCCATCGCGAACAGCCAGTCGCCCAGCCGGTTCAGGTAGGGCACGATCAGCGGATGAATCGGCCGATCCGTCGAAAACCCCACCGTTCTCCGTTCCGCGCGCCGGCAGACCGTGCGGGCCACGTGCAATCGCGCTGCCATTTCGCTCCCGCCGGGGAGAATGAAGTTGCTCAGTGGTGCCAGTTGTGTTTCGACCGCGTCGATCTGCGTTTCCAGCCGGCCGATCGACCCCTCATCCAGCGGCGGAAGATGCTGCGTCGCCGGGCCGTCGGCGGGCGTTGCCAGATGTGATCCGACCACGAACAACTCGTGCTGCACCAGCCGCAGGTCTTCCAGCAGCGGCCCCCCGGCCCCGGCCGCAGCCAGGCCGATGTGGGCGTTGAGTTCATCGACGGTTCCGCAGCAGTCGAGCCGCGGGTCCGACTTGCGGGTTCGCTCGCCGCCGAAGATTCCCGTGGTGCCGTTGTCGCCGGTGCGGGTGTAGAGTTTCATACGCCGGGGATGTTAGACCCGCGCACGCCGGGAGTCGATGGGCGCGGGGCATGGCAATCGTGCCGGGCCTGGCCGGAAGTCCGATGCTCGCGGCTGTTTGTCCGGGAGGAGTTGCACCGAGGCCCGGCGTTCCCAGGGAGCTCGGGCCGTTCGGGCGGTGTCCCGCAAGACGGCCGCATCTGCCGAATCCGACTCCGGCCGCGCAAGCGGACGCCCGCCCCCGTGGTGACGGGGGCGGGCCGTGTGTCTGCAAGGCAAGCCGACAAGGGCAGCCTCATTACCTGAAGAAGGGAAGGAGAATCGTGTCGAGATCGATCTGCGGCTCGACGCCGGTCGTGCTCTTGCTGCCGGTGTTGGGGCTGGCCTGCTGCCAGACGTTATTCACCTGGGTGGTGGTGGCATCGGTGTAGAT
>JBEKVL010000656.1:0-4171 GCA_049514055.1 Tepidisphaeraceae bacterium
ACGCGTGAGAAATATCTCGAAGCGTACGAGCGGCTCACGGGCGAGGAACTGAATGTGTGACGGGTGCCTCATCCCAGCAGGCGCTGGATGCTTTCGATGCGGAGATCGTGCGGGGGATGCGAGGAAAAGTAGCCTTCCAGTGCCGATGGCGAGCCGGAGACCGATGCCAGGTGATGGAGCACCCTGACCGCGGCGCGGGCATCGAAGCCGGCGGCACGAGCAAGTTTGATGCCGAACGCGTCGGCATCCAATTCCTGATCCTGCGAATACGCGCTTTGGAGGAATTGGCCCGCCAGCATTTGCAGCGGCGCGCGGGCCACGCCGGCCGCCGGGAAGGCCGCTGTCAGCACCGAGAACAGCGACCCGTTGAGGATGCGATCCTTGGCGTGGCCGCGGACGATATGGCCCATTTCGTGGCCGAGGACGAAGGCGACGCAGTCCGGATCCCAGCGGACCAGCGCCAGCAGAGGTTGGGTGATGTAGACGAAGCCGCCGGGCAACGCAAAGGCGTTGACCTGGGGCGATGGCAGGACCAGAAAAGCAAACTGCCGCCGGCGGTCCTTGACGCGCCCGGCGAGGCGCAGGCCGCAGGAGTCGACCAGAGGATCCGCGAACGGCCTGGTCGTCCCTTCGGCCGCGAGGGCGGCCGCCATTCCCGCGCCGACGAGACGCTCCGCCTGGAGCGCCTGCTCCTCGCTGCCGGCCAATTCCGTGAGAATCCACCGCGCGGAGGATACCTTGCCGCGCAACCAGGAGCCGAAACCGTGCATCAAGCCTGCCATGTCATTCGCCGGGGTGATTATACTTGAAATGACCCGCGACGTCCGCCTGCAACACTTCTCTTCCAAACCCGGTATTATTCCAGAGCGCCGGGCGTACCGGCGCGGCAGCAAATCCCCGGTCCCGTAGGGTCCGCTTCAGCGGACGCTGAAAGAAAGTCTGGAGTCAGAGAACCCCCATGAGCAACACCACCAAACGCTACTTCAGCCGTCGTCAGTTCCTGGGCACGTCGGCCGCCGCGGCCGCGGCGTTCAGCATCGTGCCCCGCTTCGTCCTGGGCGGGGCGAAATTCGTCGCCCCCAGCGAGAAGGTCAACATCGCCATCATCGGCGCCGGCGGCCAGGGCCGCCACAACATGGGCGCCCTCTTCAACGAGCCCGACGCCCAGATCATCGCCGTCTGCGACGTCGCCGAGGAAACCGACCTCAGCCCGTTCTACTACGGCGGCAAGGGCGGCCGCGGGCCGATCATCGGCATGGTGGAGAAGAAATACTCCGAGAAGACCCCCAATTTCAAATGCACCGGCTATGTCAACTTCCGTGATCTACTGGAGAAGGAAAAGGCCGTCGACGCCATCCTCTGCGCCACGCCCGACCACAACCACGGCATCGTCTCCATCACCGCGATGCAAGCCGGCAAGCACGTCTACTGCGAGAAACCCCTGGGCCACAACATCTGGGAAGTGCGCCAGATGGCCAGGGTCGCCAAAGAAGCCGGCGTCGCCACCCAGATGGGCAACCACGGCCACTCCGGCGAGGGCATCCGCCAGACCTGCGAATGGATCTGGGACGGCGCCATCGGCAATATCACCGAAGTCTACGGCTGGAGCAGCGCCGGCGGCTGGTCCAAAGGCCCCGGCCGGCCCAAGGAAACCCCGCCTGTGCCGGCCAATCTCAACTGGGACCTCTGGCTCGGTGTCCGGCCGTTCCGGCCCTACAGCCCGGCCTACGCCCCCTACAACTGGCGCGGCTGGTGGGAATTCGGCACCGGCTGCTTCGGCGACATGGCCTGCCACAACATCGACCCGGCCGTCTGGGCCCTCAAACTGGAACACGCCAGCATCGTCGAGGCCAAGGGCCAGCCGGTCGACTCCGAAGTCGTCCCACAGAAGGCAACCTTCACCTTCCAATTCCCCGCCCGCGGCGAGATGCCGCCCGTGAAACTGACCTGGTTCAGCGGCGGCGAGGAAGCACCGGTCCCTCCCGGCGTCGATCCCAAGGACCCCAAGCAACGCCTCGGCGGCGGCGGCAACGGCATCCTGCTCATCGGCGACAAGGGCTGCATCACCTGCGACGGCTGGGCCGGAATGCCCCGCCTGCTGCCCCTGGAACTCCGCCGCACCTACAAGGAACCCCAGAAGACGCTCCGTCGCACCAAAGGCCACCACGCCGACTGGATCTCCGCCATCAAGGGCGGCGAGCCGGCCAGCGGCAACTTCGAATACTCGGCCAAACTCACCGAGATCATCCTCCTGGGCAATGTGGCCTTCCGTCTGCAGAAGAAGCTCAGCTGGGATGGCCCGAACATGAAGGCCACCAACGCGCCTGAAGCCGAAAAGTACATCAGGGAAATCTACCGCAAGGGTTGGGAAATTGCTTGAGTGCTGCCAAGTCAGTGAATACGAATGATGACAACGGGCTCGCCTTCGGGCGAGCCCGTCTTCTTCGGAATGACTTCCTGGTTTGTTCATTGCATGGCATGGCCAAGGACTCTTGACCATGCCACCGGAACGTTATGCGCCGAGTTGCTTCTCAATCTCCCGCAGTTTCTCGATTCGGCGCAGATGGCGGCCCTGTGAGAAGTCGCAGGAGAGGAACATCTGGATGATCTTCTTGATTTCGCCCTCGTTAAGCAGGTCGCAGCCGAGACACAGGATATTGCAGTGATTGTGCTCGCGGGCAATGCGGGCGGTGACCTCATCGTGAGCCAGGGCCGCGCGCACTCCGGGAACCTTGTTGGCGGCAATGGACATGCCCAGGCCGCTGTTATCGAACAGGACGCCCACATCGGCACGGCCTTCGATGACCGCGCGTCCCACAGCCAGCGCAAAGTCGGGATAGTCGGAGGCGACGGCATTCGTCTCGCAACCGTAGTCCTCGACCTCGTGGCCAAGCTGCTTGAGATAGGGCGCAAACTTCCGTTTGGCCTCATAACCTCGATGATCCGAACCGACCGCAATCTTCATCACTGGCACTCCGTTGAACTGGTAATCTACATGAAGAGGAGCGAGAATACCAAGTCGGAACGTTCAGCGTTTGGGGGTTCGCGGTTCAATCAGGAATGTCCGCCCGGTGTTTGGTCTGCGACACCGAACCGCTGGGTTGGCCCTGATTCCGAAACCCTGATGACTGTCTCCTGATTCCTCAATCCCGAGCCCCGAGCCCTGAAACCTCCCTCACGGGATGTCCCGTTCGGCAAGTCGCTTCTCGATCAGCCCTCTTATCTGCCGGGCCAGCGACTGATATAGCGAGAGATCTCCGCCGATGGGATCCTCAATGTCGCCATCCGGGTCGAGCGTGCTGATCCTGCCGGCGGCGGACGGCGCCATCGCCAACACGACACGCATGTGGCCCCGGCTCATCGTATAGATCATGTCGGCCTGATGGATGAGTTCGGGCAGAAGCTGCCGGGAGCGATGCCGCGATAAATCGGCGCCGAACTCGCGAACGGCCTCGATGGCGGGTTCGGTGGCCTTGACGCCGGGATTGGCCAAGACTCCGGCGGAAGAAACCACAAGCCCCTTCTTCTCAAGTTCGGTCTCGGGAACCGCCAGGCGGGACGCGAGCAGACCGCGGGCCAGGGCTTCGGCCATCGGCGAGCGGCAGGTGTTCCCACTACAGACAAAAAGGATTGTGGTTTTCATGAGACGATCGATGGTTCTGCGGTCGTAGACGCCCTGGCGGACGATCTCGTAGCCGTCACTCGCAATGTGGATGATGGTCGAAGGCATGTTGAAGCGAGTGGGGCCGTCGTCAAGTACCAGATCGGCGCTTTCGATCCATGCCGAGTCGATCCGCTCGCCCTGCCCGCCGGAGGTGTCGGCCGCCGATGCACGGCGCATGACCACCGGCAAATCGGCGGCCAGCAGCACGTCAGTCGCCAGTGGATGGTCCGGACAACGGATGGTCACTTGCCCGCCATCGAAGACCTCGGCGGGGTCGATCCTGAATCTGGCCGCCACCGCCTTTCGAACCTCGCCGGCCACGTCGAAAACGATGCCCACAGGCCCCGGCCAGAGTTTGCGGACAGCCCGTTCGGCATAGCGCGAGAGCGGGCCGGCGAACTCGGCGACACGGTCGGTCTTGGGCAGGTGAATCACCAGCGGCCGCGTATCCTGCGGGGTCCAGGCCCTTCGCAGGCGCCAGAGCGCATCGGTACGGCCGAGGCATGC
>JBEKVL010000657.1:0-4170 GCA_049514055.1 Tepidisphaeraceae bacterium
CGCGTGATCGGGCTTGGCGCTGACGGAGGGTATGCGCAGGAACTCCTTCAACCTGGCTAACGACTGCGGAGCATTGGATTCAACGGTATGAAAGACTTGCTGAGTCATGAGGGTAATTATACGGGAGAACGGGAAATTCCCAGCGATGCAAACTTCCACTGGTCCAGCGGCTGGAACTGGGACGTGTCCAACTCGAAGCCAACGCCGAAGGGGGCCGCGCAGACGCTGGTTGTGCTGACCCGGCCGTCGCGGATGGCGACGGTTGCGAAGGGGTGGTCGGAAGAACTCCGGGTGGAGGACGGATAAGTACTTCCGTCCCACTGGAAGAGGTCGGGATGGGCGGCGACCACCTGTTCCTGTAGCGCCTGCGCGTGCATGCTCAGGCCGCGGAAGTAGTGCTGGCCGTTGCGTTCGACACTGGCGATGCCGAGATTGGCGGCGACGGCGAGGTCCTGCTGCAAGGCGATCGGGCCGACATTGGAAAGGTCCTCGCCGGATAGAATCAACTTGCGCGAGGGATCGGCCCGGCGGAGCGACTCGATCAGGCAGGCGTTGGCGATGCTCTTGAAGACGCCCTTGCAGTTCTTATGGCTGGTGCCGACGTAGCCGCGATCGAAGGCCGCGGCGAGGCCATCCAGGGTGCCATCGGATTCGTCGATGATGAGTGGCGGCCGGTGCTTCCAGGCAAGCATCTCGCTGCCGACGGCCGGGGAAAGGGCCACGTCGCGGTGCAGCGGCTGTTCGATGAAGATCAGCCGCTCGAGGAACCCGCGCAGGCCGGCATCCTTCACCAGTCCTTCCCAGAGCAAGCGGAACGGGGCGAGTTCCCTGTAGTTTTCGTTGCCATCGAGCGTAAATGCGTAGTCGCCGGCGCAGGCGGCGTCGATGACCCTGGCCAGTTGCCGCAGGCGGTCCAAATCGCCGGCAACATCGCCGGCCAGCTTGATCTTGAAATGGCGGAGACCGTAGCCGCGGATGCATTCCTGGAGCGACTGGGGCAGGCCGTCGTTGAGGCGGTCGGCCGGGGCGATTTCCGATTCCGTCAGCGGGTCGATGAGGCCGACGGTGTGGCGGGCGATGACCGAGCCGAGCGGCCGGGGCGGGAGCAATTCGCTGGCGCTCCGGCTGGCGGCCGGAAGATCGGGACGGCCAAGGAGTTCAGTGAAGTACTGGTGGAGGTCAATGCCGAGTTGGTTCTGGCGCAGCGCCTGGGAGAAGGTGATCCCTCGCCCGCGGCAGAAGGCGTCGAGCATGGCACGCTCGACCAGCGACACGCCCAGCCCGCACAACAGTGACGGATAGGTCGTGGCGGCGGCCCATTGCTTCTGGCCAAGGTAGACCCGCCGCCACAGGTCAAACGGCGTGGCGACCTGGCCGGCCTGCACGGCATGGCGGCAGGCAGCGCGAATGACGTGGGTCATCTCGGGCAGTTCGTCGCGAAAGTGCTGCGCGGGGTTCTTGGTGAACCACTTGGGCGCCATGTTCTCGGCGGCGATTCCGCGTACGGGCCTGCCGTCGATCTCACACTCAGCGGAGACGAACAGGTGCGGCAGCGCCGTCAGCGTGACAATGCCGTAGCGAAAGGGAAGGCGGGTCTTCAGGTTGAAGACGCGCAGGTCGAAGTCGCGGATGAGGATGGACATGGGGAAATCTCGATGTCAATTTTCAAATTTGAGATTTCAAATCTTCCTTTGCCCCTACTCCGGCAGCGGCTTGCCCTTGGTTTCGGGGGCGAACCAGATGATCACCATGCCGATGACATAGACCATCGAAACGATGGCGCCCATTTTCGCATAGGAGCCGCCGATGGTGCCGCCCCAGATGGCGCCAACGCCGGCGAGGATTCGGCCGAAATTGAAGGCGATGCCCTGGGCGGTGGCCCGGACGCGCGTGGGGAAAAGTTCGGGCAGATAGAGCGGCAGCCAGCCGTAAAACGCGGCCGAAACGCCACCAACGAGGAAGGCCATCGCCAGAAAGCCGTAGTTGTATGTCTTGAACCCGAGGAAAAGCCATTCGCAGGTGACCAGCGAAACGAGACAGAGCAGAAAGTAGGCGATGCGGCGGTTGAAGACGGCCGCGATCATCGGGGCGATCATGCAGAATACGATGGCCCCGACGCCCGAGGCCATCTGGGCGGAGCCCTTGGCCGTGGCCGGAACCCCGGGCATCCCGCCGACCCAGGCGGGGATCTTCTGCACCGCGCCCCAGGTGCCAAGCAGGGCGACGGACGCGAAACAGATGGCCATCAGCGCCAGGACCGTCAGGCGCGAGTTGGAGAAGATCTCGCGCAGGGGCTTGGACGGGGCCTTCTTCTGCGACTCCTGCCATTTGTGCGATTCGGGGACGAAGATCTGGATGATGAACGTAAGCAAGGCTGGCGCCGCTCCGGTCAGCACCACCCAGCGCCAGCTTGTTTCGGTGACGGGGAAGAATCGGCCGATGGCGCCGACCAGGACGAAACCAACGTTGGAGGCCGCCCCGATAAGGCCGGCCAGAATGGGGCGATACCTGGCATCCCAGACTTCCATGACCAGAGCCACGCCCAAGGCCCACTCGCCGCCCATGCCGATGGCGGCCGTGAAGCGGAGCCCCGCAATCTGCGCCGGATTGCGGGCGAAATAGAGTACGCCCGTGAATCCGGAATAGACCAAAATCGAGATGGCCATCGACTTCACCCGGCCGATCTTGTCGCCAAGCCAGCCGAAGGCGAGCCCGCCGAGGGCCGCGCCCCAGAGGAACATGGCGTCGATGAACTGGTGCCAGGATTTGATCTGATCTTCCAGAGCCGCTTTCCACGTGGTGACCGCGGCCTGACGGACGGCGTCCGTAGAGCCGGCGGTGCGCAGGGCCGAAAGCGCGGCCCTGACGGCCTGATCAGACGCGTCCTTGCGAACGGATTCCAGGGCGGCTCTGGCGGCGGGGTCGGCGGTCCTGGAAATGGCCGCGGTAACGGCCGACGTGGCATATTTCGCGGCCGGTTCGGGGACAAGCTGGGTCATGGCCGGGCGGGCGATCTGCGGGAAGATGCCCATCTCCAGGCCGTCGAACATCCAGCCAAGAAATGCGGCCAGAAGCACGGCCCATTTGGCGCCCGATCCCGGTGAGGATGATTTGCCTGCGTTGATCCCGATATTTTCTGATGCCATGCGAGATGCCGACTCCTTGCCGCGGGATATCCACGGACTGACTCGCCGACGATGCTACCGGCAGAGTCACCTTTCGTGAAGCCGACAAAAAGATGAATGCGCCGCAATTGCCGGTTTCGGCCGCAGCGGGACACGGCTATAATGCGCGCGTCGCTTAGCGGAGGTCAAGATCATGGCAACACGCGTCGGAGTGGTGCTCAGCGGGTGCGGGGTGTTCGACGGCAGCGAGATTCACGAGGCCGTCAGCGTGCTGATCGCCCTGGACAAACGCGGGGCGCAGCTCGTCTGCATGGCCCCGAACATCGCGCAGGCCGAGGTGATCAACCATGCTGCGCGCAAGCCGGCGAGCGGCGGGCGCAACGTCCTGGAGGAATCGGCCCGGATCGCGCGTGGCAACATCCGGGACATGGCGACGGTCAAGGCGGACCAGCTCGACGCACTGATCTTCCCCGGCGGGTTCGGGGCGGTGAAGAACCTGTCCACATTCGCCAGCGACGGGGCCAGGATGAAGGTGAATCCCGAGGTGGCCCGGCTTGTCGGAGAGATGGTCAAGGCCGGGAAGCCGATCGGCCTGGCGTGCATCGCGCCGGTGCTGGCGGCCGCGATTCTCGGGGCGCAGGGGTTGAGCCCAAGATTGACGATCGGCACGGACAAGGGAACGGCCGACGCGATCCGGGCGATGAAAGCCACGCACGTGGACACGGCTGCGGCCGACATCTGCGTCGACGAGGCCAACCGGGTTGTGACCACGCCGTGCTACATGACCGCGCGCGGGCCATGGGAAGTGTTCCAGGGCGCGGAGAAGATGGTCGCGGAGGTTCTGCGGATGGCGGAAGCGAAGTGAGAGAGGACGTGAATGTTAAAGGCGATTCTATTCGATCTGGGCGATACGCTGTTCGACACGCTGCCGATGAGGCTGTGGCAGGTCTTCGAGGAGGGCGGACGAGCGGCGCACGCATACCTGACCGGGCTGGGACACAGGCTCCCGCGATTCCCGCGGTATTTTGCGATGCACAAGCAGGCC
>JBEKVL010000658.1:0-4163 GCA_049514055.1 Tepidisphaeraceae bacterium
GTGCAGGATCTGGCCCCGCGCAGCGAGCCGCACGGCAAGCTGAGCAACCCGCCGGTGCAGGTGGAGGACGACCTGACGGCGATCGTCAAGGCGTTGGGGTTGAACCCGGAGCTGGTGAAGTCGATGGCCGAGCCGGTGAAGAGCGGCGTGCCGTTGACGGAGTATTGAAGCGAAGGGACCGAGGCACGGAGGCACACGGGCACGAAGGGACGGAGACAAGATGATCGACATTGCGATAACCGGAGCGGCGGGACGGATGGGACGGCGGCTGGTGGCGCTGGCCAAGCAGGACGGTGCGTTTCGGGTTGTGGGGGCGTTGGAAGCGCCCGGGCATGCTTTCCTCGGCCACGATGCCGGGACGCTGGCCGGTGTTGGACCGCTGGGCGTGCCGGTCACGAGCGAGTTGACCGCCCCGACGCAGGTGTTGATTGACTTCACGGTGCCGGCCGCGACGCGGCAGTTCCTGGCCATCTGCCGCTTGCGCAAGATCGCCCACCTGATTGGCACGACGGGCCTGTCGCCGGCCGACCACGCGCTGATTGACGAGGCGGCCAGGGAGATCCCGGTGCTGCAGTCGCCGACGATGGCGCTGGGCGTGGCCGTGCTCTATCGGCTTGCGGCCGAGGCGGCCAAGCTGCTCGGCGAGGAGTATGACATCGAGATTCTCGAGGCGCACCATCGCTTCAAGAAGGATGCGCCCAGCGGCACGGCTTTGGGGCTGGCCGATGCGATCCTCAAGGCCGTCGGCAAGACGCGGGATGCGCTCAAGTGTGATCGGCACGGCGATGACTGCACGCGGAAGAAGGGCGAGATCAGCGTCCAGGCGCTGCGGATGGGCGATGAGGTGGGGACGCACACGGCATACTTCGGGGCGCTTGGTGAGCGGCTGGAGCTGACTCACCGGGCGACGTCGCGGGATACATTCGTGCTGGGCGCGTTGCGGGCCGTCAAATGGCTGGCGACCAGGTCTCCCGGACGATACCGCCTGGCGGATGTGCTGGGAATCTAGTCCATCGCGGCTTAACCGCCAACCGTCATCCCGAGCGTACTCGCGAGAGCCTGCCCTGAGCGAAGCCGAAGGGGACCTGGCCACGAAGTCCAAAGCCAGATTCTTCGCGAGTACGCTCAGAATGACAACTGCCGCTTTCTGAACAGTTTACGATATGCCCGGATTCCTGGTCACGCCCGTGGTTCATTTCTTCGCCGGCGTCACTTGCAGCCACAGGCCCAGGTGCTTGCGCCGGGCCGCATCCTCGGCCGCGAGGAACGTGTCGCGGAAGGGGGACGGGCAATCGCGATCGACGCGCAGGAAGCCCTGCTTGAGGAGCTCAATGGAAATATTGCGATCGTCGATATACACATGGGCCAGCAGTCGGCCCGACGGATCGCGCGTGGATTGCGGTTCCAGGCGTAGTATCACCTCCCGGCCGGTGACGGTTTCGTCAAGCCGCCGTTGAGCCAGACGCGCCAAGTCGTTGTCTCGCGGCGGCCTGGTTGCCAGAAGCCCCAGGCGTGTGCCGTCGGGGAGGGCAAGCGAGTTGGCATCGGCCGCGCGAACGCCGGTGAAGCGGGTTCCGTTGTATCTCCATAGATCGTCCGGCCGGGTCGCCCCTGCGCGCCACCATCGCCCGCGATCGGCGGCCGAGACGGCGGCGACGATAGCCAGCGTCACCAGCGATACGCCCAGGACAAGCCGCCATCTTCGGCGTGCGAGCCGGGCGAGGCGGCGATAGGTTTCCGTGCTCTGCGAAGGCATATAGACGAGATCGTTGCTCAGGGAACTGCATCCAAACCGCAAACTGTCATCCTGAGCGTACTCGCGAAGGATCTGGCTGAGAAGTCCAAAGCCAGATGCTTCGCAAGTACGCTCAGCATGACAACTGTTGCAACACCAGCGGCCCAGCGCTTATCCGGATTCATGGCCACGCCTGGCGACCGTCAGCCTCGCGGATGAAACTTTTCGTGAATGGCCTTCAGCCGCGACTGATCGACGTGGGTGTAGATCTGCGTCGTCGCCACGTCGCTGTGCCCCAGCAGTTCCTGCACGACACGCAGGTCGGCTCCGCCGCCGAGCAGGTGCGTCGCGAAGCAGTGCCGGAACACATGCGGCGAGACGTGGGCGAGCAGTCCCGATTTGCGGACGATCTTCTCCACCAGCATCCACAGCGCGATCCGCTCCAGTGGCCGGCCAGTGCGCGAGAGGAAGACCCGGTCGCACCCGCGGCGGTCGAGTTTCGGCCGGCACTCGGCGAGGTATCGCTCCATCGCTTCCACGGCCGCCCGGCCGATCGGGACGATGCGTTCTTTCTTTCCCTTGCCCAGCACGCGTACGCATTCCACGCTCAGGTTGAGATTCGCCAGCGTCAGGTCGCACAACTCGCTTGCCCGCAGCCCGGCCGCGTAGAGCATCTCGAGGATGGCGATATCGCGGAAGAACAGCGGCGAATTCGGGTCGGGCGTATTGATGAGCTGGAGCACGTGCGCCTTGGACAGCACCATCGGCAGCGATCGCTCCGGCTTGGGGCGGTCGAGTTGTTCGAGGATCGCGCTGGTGTCCTGGCCAAGGCTTTGCTGGTAGCGCAGGAACACGCGGATGGCCGCCAGACGCCGGGTGACGGTTCGCGTTGACTGGCCCAGGCGCGATTGCCCCTGGAGATAGGCGCGGTAGTCATCGACGCCGGCCGTCAGCAATGCCCGGTCGCGTGGCGTCAGAAACCGTTCCAGATCCTCGAGATCGCGGCGGTAAGCGTGAACGGAGTTGTCCGCCAATCCGCGTTCGGTGGCGAGAAATACGAGCAGGCCTCTCAATTCGGGGGAATGAACCACGGTGCTCTTGCGGGGATTGGCGCTCGTCGGTCGACCCATGTGGCTAAGTCCCGGCAGGGTCCGCTTCAGCGGACGCGGCGACCCGTGTGTACACCGTCCCGCGTCCGCTGAAGCGGACCCTGCGCGGCCCTAATGGCAACTGAAGCACCGCTCGAATTCCCGCAGCACCGGCAGACTGGCCAGCACTTCGGAATCCTTGTCGCCAACACCGACGCCGACCAATGCGTGGTCGGCAAGCAGCTCCACCGCCAGGGGACAGGCGTGGTAGTCGCCAAAGCAGTACTTGAACGCCATGTCCATCCGGTCCAGCCGGAGATTAGCGCTGCAACGAAGGTCGGAATCGTTCAGAAGGGGACAACAGGGTTCTTCCTGATTCATAGACCACTCCCAGCGGGCATATTGCCGTGGTTATTATCGGCACAACGCACGGCCGGACATTAATGATGATGTGGGATTACCAAGGCGATGATGTGGTTGAGATGCGGCGGAACAGACGTTCTAAGTTCCAGGGATCATTTGCCGCTTTCTCGCACGTCAACTTCCGCTCCCACCGTTCCCCAATCGCTGTGTCGCTTGTAACGCGGCCTAGAATCCCGGGCGTTCGTGTCAGGGGGAAGTTCGTAGAAGATGCCAGCGTCGACGCCGGCACGCCCCAGTTTCTCGTTCGTCTCCGCCGCGCTGTTGGCCACAACGCGGCCGGCAGCACCGATGCCAGAGCCGATCTTGTCCACGACCTTGTCCACCTCGTGGCCAAATCCAGTTTGCTTCTGAACTCGCGCGTACCAAATCACTGACTCGCAACTGTCGGGCAGCACCAAGGGGAACTCTCGCGTGTCTGCGAATGCGCGCACGGAACCGTCCTGGGTCCGACGGAAGCCAACAGGCGCGCCCTTGGCCACCCACAGCACCGAGCCGTCCTTCAACGGGTGGCACGTCCGTTCACCTTGGGACTTAACCCTCACCTCGTACAACCCCGCATCCCGTACGGGCTGCGTCGTCGGCGCGCTATTTTCAGCGGAGTCAAAGCGGGCCAGCTTCTGCGACACTGTCTTTGTGCATCCGCCGAGCAGACTGATGCTGACAGTCATCACAACCAATCGTGAACGACAAAGCAGGAACCTGAGTGCCTCCTTGTCTGGGTCCATTGTAACATGCTGCAACCACCTTTCCAATCTAGCGGCGACATGTTATGTGCCGCGGTAAGGACCCATGACGCTTTCGGGATAGCGCCGGCCAAAGCCGGTGAGGTGTAACGGATGAAAGAGCCAGACGATGAAGACGTAGCGAGTCACATCGGCCCCGAGTCATGCGAGGGCGTCGGCAACGGCGCACTTGAA
>JBEKVL010000659.1:0-4162 GCA_049514055.1 Tepidisphaeraceae bacterium
TGCCCTGGCCGCGTTTGCCAGTTACATGCTGATGATTGTCGCCGCCGCCCTGCGGGCGCGGCGCAACACCCGCGAACTGTTCAAGGGGCAACTGATCGGAAGCCTGATCGCCCTCCCCATCGGCTGGATCTTGATCCGTCTGTTCGGCGTTCCCGGCACGGCACTCGGAATGCTCGTCTCCTACGTATTGATGACGCTTCTCCTGTGGCGCACCTATCGCCTGGCCGCAACTTCCGCAGGCATTTCGCCATCCACGATCGCCCCCGCGCCGTCCCCATGCCTCGCCTCCGGTCCATTGCTGCAACGCGTCCTCAACCTCCTCGATCAATCCGGAATCCCCTACTGCATCACCCACGGCCACCAGCAATATCCTCAAGTGGTTTGCTCCGATGTCGACCTTATCGTGCCCGCCGAGGCCGTCCGCAAACGCCTGGCACCGCTCCTCCATGCAAACCAGCCGCTGCTGGGCGCGCAGATCGTCCAATGGATTCGCCAGGATTCGGACTACATCGTGCTGATGGGCGTGGGCCAGGACGGCGTCGAGCATCTTTGCCTCGATGTCAGCAGCGATTACGAACTCTGCAACCGCGTCTTCCTGAAGTGCGAAGAAATCCTCGGCACCCGCCGCCGCAGCGGACAGTTCTGGATCCCCTCGCCGGAACTGGAATTCACCTGCTGTCTCCTGCGGCGTATTGTCAAACAACACCTGACCGCCGCGCAGGCCGCGCGGCTCAGCGAACTCTACGCAGAGGCCCCGGAAGCATCCGTCGTCCGCCTCACACGATTCTTCTCCCGCGCCGACCGGACCCGGATCGAATTCGCCGCCGCCTCCGGCGATTGGCGGGCCGTCGAACGTCGGCTCCCGGCACTCCAGTCCCACCTGCTGCTCGCCACCGCCCTCCGCCAGCCGCTCTCCTTCGCAACCCGGCTGTTGGTCCGCCAGTGGCGTCGCCTGCAACGCTGGTGCCGCCCGCGCCACGGCCTGCACGTCGTTTTCCTGGGTCCCGACGGGGCAGGCAAATCATCCGTCGTCCGCGCCGTCCGCGAGCAACTCGGCCCGGCGTTCTTCAACACCGCGTGTCGCTCATTTCCCCCCGCCCTGTTGAATCGCAGCGATGAAGCCACCTTCAGCACCCGCCCTCACGAAGTGCCCCCGAGATCACCGATCGCTTCCACGGTCCGCGCCGTCGGCTATTGGCTTGCCTATCATACCATCGGCCATCTCTTCACCATTCGCGTCGACCGCGCCCGCTGCGGCCTCTCCCTCCACGACCGCCATTTCGTCGACACGCTCGTCGACCCCCGCCGGTATCGCTATGCGGGCCCCAGGCGCCTGCTCGATTGGATCTGGCGGATCACCCCCAAGCCCGACCTGCTGATTGTGCTGGCCCCGCCGCCGCAGACCATCCAGGCCCGCAAGCCCGAAGTGACGCGCCAAGAAACCGCTCGCCAGTGTCTCGAATACCGCGCCCTGGCGCGCGATCTTCCCATGGCGTCCGTGATCGACACGTCGACGCCGCTCGCGCAGACCATGCGCGATGTTGCACGGATACTCGTCAACCACATGGCCGCGCGCACGCGGAAACAGCTCCGTCTCACCCGCGAATCCACACGCCAAGCCGAGGTCCGCCGCGCGCTCGGCGTCATGACCAGTGACGGCAAGGGGAACTCCTGGATGATCACCGGGATCGGCTCGGGCAATCAAGCCTATGTCTACGAAGCGTCGCTCAATGATAAACCTGTTGGGTCCGCTTCAGCGGACGCGTCTGCCGCCACCGCGCCACCGCGTCCGCTGAAGCGGACCCTACTAATCGTAAAACTCTTCCGCCCCAATCGCCCCGACGTGGCCATTGCCGCCGCCGAGGAATTTGAATCTCTTCGCCAACTCCATTCTCTCCTCGACGACCTCACCATTGACGGCTGGCGCATCCGTGTTCCGACGCCGCTTCTCCTCTGCAACCAGCCTCGCGCCATCATCATGACCAAGGTTGCCGGCCGGCCGCTGAACTCACTACTTGCCGCCGCCAACGGCAATGTCACCCCAGATGCCAACGCCATCTCGCATGTCCTTGCCAGCGCCCTCGAACGATTCTGGTCCGCCGGCAGGCGGATCTACGGCGATTTCACGCTCAGCAACGTTCTCTGCGATCCGGCCAATCACCAGATATCCCTCGTCGATCCCGGCATGCCGGAGGCTTCATACGAATGCCCCGAGATCGCCCGCCGCTGGTATCCCGCCTCGCGCGATGTCGCCTTCCTGATCTTCGACACCGCCACCTCCATTCGCCGGAACCTGGGCCATCCCACTCTGCGCCGGCACCACTGGCAGGTGGTCGTTCAGGTGCTCAAGGCAATTGTCGGCAAGCTGCGGACGCAGGAGTCCCAGCGCGAGTTTCTGGCCGAGGTCGATGCCTGCACCCGCGTCCATCTGAAACGCATCGCGGTGTCCTGGTCACTTTCGGGCAGCCTCCATTTCCTGGTTCGCTGCATTGCCTCGTTGCGTATGCGGTTACTCTTCTCGCGGCTAAGAAACGCGTCCGGCGGACACACGCAGCCAGGAGGTGCCGTCGTGCCCGATTGGGCGGAGGAGCTCAGACATGATGAGCCCAACACCTGATCAGGTGACCTCTATCCTGCCTGCGTCCTCGCCGGCCATGCGCGGAAAGATGCGCCACCCGTGGCTCACCGTGGCCTGCCTGGTTCTCCTCGCCTACGCGGTCCTGGGCAAGGGCGCCGGCTACATCGGCCTGCCCCCCATCTTCATCGGCGAAGCGCTCCTCGCCGCCGGCATTGTGGCTCTCCTCGCTTTCGGCGCCATCACGCCGGCCCGCATGCCCGCCATCCTCTGGTGCGTTCTCCTCTTCGGTGCCTGGGGGCTCGCCCGAACCGTCCCCTACATTTCCGCGTACGGTGTCGATGCCCTTCGCGACGCCGTCATCTGGGGCTACTCCGCCTTCGCGTTCATCTGGTTCTTCTACCTCGTGGATGATCCTCGGCATCTCGTCGCCATCCTGCGTAATTACCGGCGTTTCGCCACACTGGCGCTGGTCGGGATGGCCGCATTCTGGACCGTCCGTTTCTTCCTCGCCGACCAAACGCCCAAGTGGCCCTGGGCGGATGTCCCCATCATCGAACTCAAGCCCGGCGACATCATGGTCCATCTCGCCGGCATTCTCGCGTTCTGGATCACCTGCCCGGCCGCCAGCACCGTCGGTCTTTTCCGCCAATCCCTCCTCGCCCTCTCCGCCGGCATCATGGGAGCCTACGAACGCGCCGCCATGTTCGCCTTCGTAGCCGTGTTCTGCCTCTGCTGGGCCTTCCGCCCGGGCCATCCGATTCTTGTACGCCTCTCGCTTATGGCCGTCCTCGCTCTGGCGGCCCTGGGCATCAGCGGCATCGTCATGGAAGTCCCCGTCGCCGATAGCTCGAAGATCCGCGAGATCTCCTTCCAGCAGTTCGCTTCCAATATCTCCGGCGTCTTCCATTCCACCGACGTCGGCGATCTCGACGACACCAAGGAATGGCGCCTGGCCTGGTGGGGAGAAATCGTCAGCTACACGTTCAAGCGCGAAGGCGGCGACTATTTCTGGCGGGGCAAGGGCTTCGGCGTCAATCTCGCCGACGACGACGGCTTCCAGGTCATGCAGGACCACTCCCTCCGCAGCCCCCACAACGCCAACATGGCCATTCTCGCCCGCACCGGCGTGCCCGGCCTGGCCCTGTGGATCATCATGCAGATCGGCTGGGTATGCGCCATGGCCTCCGCGCTATTCAAGAGCCTGCGCCGCGGCGATACGCAATGGGCCGGCCTCTTTCTCTTCCTCCTCGCCTATTGGCTGGCCTGCATCATCAACAGCTCTTTCGATGTCTTTCTCGAAGGCCCCATGGGCGGCATCTGGTTCTGGACGATTTTCGGCGTGGGCCTCGCGGCCCGCCATATCTGGAAACGCGACCCCGAATTGCTGAGAGACTATGCGAATCCTTACTGCCCATAACTACTACCAACAGCCCGGCGGCGAGGACGTCGTCTTCGAAGCCGAGGCCAGACTCCTCGAAGGCCGCGGCCACACCGTCTATCGCTACGTGGTCCACAACGACCAGGTCGACGCCATGGGCCGCGTACAACTCGCCGCATCCGCCATCTGGAATCGCCCCATCTGCA
>JBEKVL010000660.1:0-4151 GCA_049514055.1 Tepidisphaeraceae bacterium
GTGGACTGTGCGATCCGACGATATGAAACACAGTCGGTGGAACGCCGCAAACATTTGCAGCACGCAGGCGTCATATGCTTGCCATATGACCCGTTGCGAACGACCCCCAGGGAACGTGTTCTCGTGCCCGGGCGGCGATTCCTTGCAAGCCCGTTTTCACATCGGAGGCTCGACTTTCATGGCAACAGTGGTCATAGATCCCGTCACGCGGATTGAAGGTCATCTCGCCGTTCGCACCGAAGTCGACAGTGGTCGCGTGACGGCGGCATATATGTCGGGCGAGATGTTCCGTGGATTCGAGGTCATACTCAAAGGCCGCGACCCACTCGATGCACAGCAGATCACGTAGCGGATTTGCGGTGTCTGTCCCGTTTCGCACGGCACCGCGTCGGTGTTGGCGCAGGAGATGGCGTATCACATCGCTCCGCCCCGGAACGGGCGGCTCCTGCGCAACCTGATACTCGGTGCGAACTACATCCAGTCACACATCCTGCACTTCTACCATCTGGTCGCGCTGGACTTCGTGGACATCACCGCGATCGTCTCGTACCAGGGCGGCGATCCCGCGCTCGTCGGGCTCAGGAGCTGGGTGAAGTCGCAGATCGACGCGAAGCTGATGTTCCCGGCGGCGCCGTTTCTGCCGCGGTACGAAGGCGCATACATCAAGGATGCCGGACTGAACGCGGCGGCGATTCGCCACTATCTGGACGCGCTGGAGATGCGGGCCCTGGCCCATCGCATGGGCGCGCTCTTCGCGGGGAAGATGCCGCACGTGCCCGTGCTGATCCCCGGGAGTGACCGAGAAGCCCGCCGCCGACAAGATCGCGGCCTACGGCGCGCTTCTGCAGCGCCTGCAGACGTTCATCAATACAGTCTATCTTCCGGATGTTCTGGCGGTTGCCGGATCGTTTCCGGAGTACTTCAAAATCGCTCGCGGCTGCGGGAACTTCATGTCCTACGGCGGGTTCTCCGAGTCGGACGACAATTCAAGGACATTCCTGCCAGGCGGCGTGATCGTCGGCGGGCGTGCCGAGCCTGTCGATATTGGCAGGATCACCGAAGACGTGAAGTACGCCAATTTCTCCTCCCCCTCGGGCCTGCGGCCGGCCGACGGCGAGACCATCGCGGCGCCGCGGAAGGAAGGCGCCTATTCCTGGCTGAAGGCGCCCCGGTACGGCGGGCTGCCGGTCGAGGTCGGGCCGCTGGCCCGCATGCTTGTCGCCTACCGTGCGGGGATGCCCGCCGTCGTCTCACAGATCGATGCGGTCCTGGCCGCGACCAAGGCCGCGCCCGAAGATCTTGCGTCGGTCATGGGCCGGCATGCCGCACGGGCCATCGAGTGCAAGCTCGTGGCCGATCGCTGCGAAACCTGGCTCAACGAACTGTCGCCCGGCGCGGATTCGTCCGTCGAATTCACCATTCCGCCGACCGGCCAGGGCGTGGGACTGATGGAGGCGCCGCGCGGCGCTCTCGGGCACTGGCTTGCCATCAAGGACGGGAAAATCAGCCGCTATCAGTGCGTGGTACCGACGACGTGGAACTGCTCGCCCCGCGACGATCGCGGCGTGGCTGGTCCTGTCGAGCAGGCGCTGGTCGGGACGCCCATCGCGGATCCCGCGAATCCAATAGAAGCCACCCGGGTGGTGCGGTCGTTCGATCCCTGTATCGCCTGCGCGGTTCATTGACGCCACGGCGGATTCAATTCCCACTGGTTGTGGAGGAAGATATCAATGACACAGTTACAGCTATCCCGTCGCGAAATACTGGGCCTGGGCGCCCGTCTGGCGGCCATCATGGGACTCGGGACGGCGGCGATCCCGCAAGTTGCCGAGGCACTCGAGAGCATCGCCGCCGGTGCGGTCCCGGTGCTCTGGCTTCAGGCGCAGACCTGTTCCGGATGTTCCGTTACCGTCCTGAATTCCGATGCTCCAGGGCCGGCCGTTCTGCTCACGCGGCACATCGCCTTGCGTTTCCATCAGACATTGTCGGCTGTTTCCGGTGAGCACGCCATCGAGACGATCAACCGCACGATCGACGAAGGCGCGTATCTCCTGGTAGTGGAAGGCGCCGTGCCTGCCGGCATGCCCGAGGCGTGTGTCATCGGCCACGAACCGGTCGCGGGGCAGATCGCCCGGGCGGCCGCCAGGGCCCGTGCGGTCATCGCCCAGGGCACATGTGCCGTCTTCGGCGGCATACCGGCGGCCGAGAACAACCCGACCGGCGCCGTGAGCCTCTGCTCGTTTCTCAAGGGCAAGGGCATCACCACGCCGGTGGTGAGTCTGCCCGGCTGTCCCCCGCATCCGGACTGGCTGGTTGGAACCCTGGTTCATCTGCTTCGGTTCGGGATTCCCAAACTCGACGCGGAAGGCCGCCCGGCCATGTTCTACGGACGCCTGTTGCACGATCAGTGCCCGCGATTCGCCGATTATGAACGGGAGAACTTCGCGCGGAAATTCTCCGATGCCGGTTGCCTGTTCAAACTCGGCTGCATGGGCCCGAATACGCACGCCGACTGCACGCTGCGGAACTGGAACTCCGGCGTCAACTGCTGCATAAAGGCCGGCGCGCCATGCATTGGCTGTGCGTCGCGGGAATTTGCGGCCAAAGCCTGTTTCCCGATGTTCCGCAACGGCCGCAGCGAGGGAACTTCCATTGTCCAAAATGAGCAGTAGACCATGAGACTACACACCAAACTATCGCTTGTTCTGCTGGCCGGCCTTTTGCTGGTCGTGTCGCTCGTCCAGTCATTTCAGTACGTCGGCGTCATCTCGCGCATCGCCGGGTTGACGGAGGCGGACCTCAAGGTTCTCCGCGACCGCGAGGACGAGAACGCCATGAACATGTGCAACAGCATCGAGCACTCCGTTGCCGGATCGCTCGAGCGCGGCGAGATGCAGAAGTTCTCGAAACTCGTCGACGAGCAGCGGAAGGCCAAGGGGCTGATCGAGTTCTCACTCTACGACCGCGACGGGATCGTGTCGCATTCGTCCAGGCCCGATGCTCTCAAGCGAGCCATGCCGGCGGATATCAGGGCGAAGGTGGCGGCCGACAATCGCGAGATCGTGCAGCGCACGTCGGAGGAGGTCCGTCTCTACCGTCCGCAGACTGTTACCGCGGACTGCGTGCGCTGTCATACCACCTGGAAGGCCGGCGAGAACGGCGGGACCAACTACTTCGCCTTCTCCACCGCGGCACTCGCCAAGGCCGAGATGGACGCCGCCGCCACCATTGCCGGAGCCAAGCATGAGGTCGCCCGCAACAGCCTGCTCGCCATCGTCGGAGTTGTCGCGGTCCTGGCCGTCAGCGTCTACCTGCTGGTATCCCGGCTGATCGGCCGGCCGCTGGGGCTCTTCACCCCTCTGCTCCGGCAGTTCGAGACCGGTCACGGCGACCTCACCCAGCGCATTCCCTTGACGCGGAAGGACGAGATCGGGCAACTCGCGACCATGTTCAACGGGTTCCTCGCTGACCTGGACACCGCGGTCTCGCAGGCCCAGACCACGGCGCGCACGGTTGGCCAAGGCGCCAGCAGCCAGGCTCGCGCAGTCGAGGAAACCAGTTCGGCGATGACGGAAATCAGCGCCACGACCAAGCGGAACTCGGAGCACGCGGCGTCGGCAAATGAACTGATGCGCATGACGCAGAAAGACATCAACGAGGCCAATCAATCCATGGAATTGCTCGCCAACGCGATGGGCGCCATTGCCGACGCCGGCAATCGCGTGGTGAAGATCACGCGCACCGTGGACGAGATTGCCACCAAGACCAATCTGCTGGCCATCAACGCCGCCGTCGAGGCGGCCCGTGCCGGGCAGGCGGGCGCCGGTTTCGCCGTGGTTGCGGGCGACGTGCGCAACCTGGCGCGGCAGTCGGCAACGGCGGCGGCCACCATTGCCCAGCTCATCGAGGAGTCGGTCAACCGCATCTCCGCCGGCAGCGAACTGGTCAAGCGCACGACAACCGCGTTTGGCTCCGTGGCCAAACGCGGGAGTGCGGCCGCCGAATTGCTGGAGCAGATCGCACATCTCTCCCGCGAACAGACCCAGGGCATCGACCACATCAGCCAGGCCCTGGCGGGAATCGATCAGGCGTCTCAACAAAGCGCGAGCCAGGCGGAAACCCTGCTGACGGCCATGGCGGCATTCCGAACC
>JBEKVL010000661.1:0-4141 GCA_049514055.1 Tepidisphaeraceae bacterium
CAGTGTGACAATTCTCGAAAAAAGCCTGGTTTCACAGGTGTTTTCCGAAATAAACGAAGCTACAATCTCGCGCGAAGATCATAAACAGTTGCTGTTATTCGACTTGTAACCGGACACTACTGCTATGGGGTGACAATTCTATTCCGGCACAACAAATACCACTAACGCCAATTCCCGCCGCGCCTTCGCCCCGTTATATTCCCGCCATGCCGCTCTTTCGCAAACGTCCCGACGGGGCCTATCAAGCCCACAACGCCACGCTTTGCGGCGACGTCACTGTCGGCCCGCAGTCCAGTTTCTGGTTCAACACTGTCGTTCGCGGCGACGTTGCCCCGATCATCATCGGCCAGCGCGTCAACGTGCAGGATGGGGCCATGATCCACTGCGACCACGGCATCACCAATGTCATCGAGGATGATGTCACCATCGGCCACGGCGCGATAGTCCACGGCGCGTTTGTCGGCCGGGGTTCGCTCGTCGGCATGCACGCCACCGTGCTGGGCAAAACAAGGATCGGCGTTGAATGCCTGATCGCGGCCGGTGCGGTGGTACTGCCGGGGCTGGTCGTGCCCGACCGGCATGTGGTCATGGGAGTCCCTGGCAAGATCGCGCGGCCGCTCAAGGAGGAGGAACTGACGTACATTCGCTGGTTGTTCGGGCACTACGTTGCGCTGGCGGAGAAATATGTGGACGGGGCGTTCGAGCCGGGCGGGACACAGTGAGGGATGGCGCACTCAGCCACAGGAATACCGCCCGGGCCTACCCAACGGTAACCGCCGGAAATATAGTGCTGACATGCCGGGCTCAGTGGATCAGAAGCCGATCGTTCTGGATTATCAGACGCCCACCGCGCGGCCGCCGGGTTCTTCGTTGCAATCGCTGCTGGTGGGTCTGGGAGTGCTGCATTTCATCGCCAGCGCGGTTGGGATCGCCATCACCGTCAAACTGCTTGGCGTGACCATTGATGTTGCAGGAGAGCCGCAATATGACATGCCTCGAAATCTTCACACAGTGCTCGCGGCTATTTGCGTCGCGTTCACGGTCGCGACGGCGGGCCTGACGTGGTTGTATTGCTGCATGGGCATCTGGCTGTGTCGCCAGCGGCGGCTGAAGGCCTGCCGGATCGGGGCGACGATCACTTTTGTCGTGCTCCCTTTCGGCAGCCTCCTTTCGGTGCTGACAACGATCGCGCTGCACGGGCCGGGAGTTTCGGCCTTGTTTGTTGGAAGCAAGGACGAAGGTGCGTAGCTACATCTGCCGGCCATTACCGACCGAAGTCGGCGTTGTATCGACGAAGAACGTTGTCAACGTCATTCGGCACGATGTAGATCTTCCCGTGAATCTGCTTAGACTCGTCCGGCTTCAGGCCGCCGATGCGGAAGTCCGAGTGCAGGCAGCGGGCGACGCCCTGGAAGAGTTCCTGGTACGGCTCCCACGCGGTGGCGAAGATCAGCTTGTCGTCGGCCGAAAAACAGCCGATCAGCCCGTTGCTCGGCTTGAGCGTGCTCAGCGGGCGTGGGTTGACGTCGGCCGGGTCGACGCCGGGGCCGGGCCAGACCTGCCCGGGCGTGTAGCGCGCCTCGGTGGCCCATGGCTGCGTGGGCATACGCGTCAGTTTGCCGTCCAGGAAGATGAAGCACTTGGGGAGATAGTCATCGAGGTTCTTCCCGGCATCGTCAAAGCCGGTGAACCGGCCGAGACGCACGCACGCCTGGGCCCACTGTGCGGCCGAGTCGGTGGCCGCGGGGTTGTGGGCGATCAGGCGGAAATCCACCGCATCGTCCGTCGAGGTGATGACATGGTCCACAACGATCCCGTCGTCCAGCATGCATTGGAGTTCCAGCCGGCGCCGGTCGGCCGACAGCGAAACGAGGCGGGTTTTGTGGGCGATGACCGTCTGCTTGACCCAGTCGGCGTCGTGCGATTTTCCGCGGCAATAGGCTTCGAGGTAATTGATGCGCAGTTCGTGGCCGGGGATCTGGGCTGCGTTGAGGATGAGCCAGTTGTCCTGCCGGTTGAGAATAATGTCTGATTTGGCAACCGGTTGCCACGAGCGCGGCGTGGGCTGCGGCGGGTTCTTGCCATCGAGCCTGGCCAGAACCCAGGCCAGTCCATCGAGGTTGTCTTGCAGGCGCAGTTCGGCATCGGCATCGGAATGGTTCATGATGCCCACCGGCCCGCGCCAGCCGGAGCGGCGGAGTTCGCCGATGATCCGCAGGTCCAAGTCTCCCTGGCCGATGGGGGCGACCTCCATGCCGATGCGATCCCCGGCCGGGATCGAACCGTTGAGGTTGATGGCCAGCAGATGCGGCTTGATCTTGCCCAGTACCTCGGCAAACCGATCCAGTTCGTCGTGGCCGTGGTGGAGGTTGTAGACGATGCCGACGTTGAGCTTCTTCAGGCGGTCGATGATGGCTAGCTGGTTCTCCGGGATGCCGAACCAGCCGCCGTGGTTGTAGAGCGCGACGGCGCAGCCGATTTCGGCGGCCGCATCGGTGATCGGCGCGATGCGGGCGCATTCGGCCTCAACGCGGGCCTGTTGTTCGCGTTCATCCTCGACCGGCCCGCCGCCGCCCATGACCCAGAGTTGCGTGTGGATACGGCGGTTTTTGAGGACCTTGAGGATCTGTCGCGCATCGTTGTCGAGCGTGGTCGGGAACCAGACGGCCGTGAGTTCGATGTGATGGGCCGCAAGCTCGGTGATTTCCCGATCGAAGGCCGGCAGGTGTTGGGCACGCCAGTCCCAGGCGAAGCGGTGGACGCCGAGTTTGTCGAGCATTTCGGCCCGTTGAGCCGGGTTGCGCTGGGCCTTGTCGAAGGGAACGATGCACCAGGCGACGAGATTGTCGTGGTGGAAGAGGCCGGGCTCGGCGCCGCGGGCGAGGCAGGCTGATATGAGCAGAAACGCCGCAAGGACGTGGCGGGGAAGCATAGGAGGATTCTATCGGGGCGGTGGAAGAATCGAAAGAGACGGAGGCGAGAGTGTGTGCGACGGGGTGCGCACATCTTTCCGGGAATGTCTTTCTGACCACAAATAGTCATCCTGAGCGTACTCGCGAAGGATCTGGCTATGAAGTCCAAAGTCAGATGCTTCGCGAGTACGCTCAGCATGACGACTGTTGTGGTGCGGACCCTTTTGGACTGCGGCGGTCTCGACGCCGCTATCCGATGCGTCACGATTGTTGTTGGTCGTTGGAATCGGGCGAAACGGCGAGGAACGAACCGATTTGCCGATGCGTAATGTCCCTGGTGCGATGACGCGGGTTGTGTGGTCGATCGGAAAGCGGCGTCGAGCCGCCGCACTCCAAAGGGGGCCGTCAATGAACTCGCTGGAACAGCCGCAGCAGCGCCTCCGGGTCAACTTCCTCCGGCCGGGCTGTTGGGGGAATGCAAAGACTGAGGAGAACGGATTCGGCGTTGTCGCACATTTCGCCCAACGTTTTCCGCAGCATCTTGCGGCGCGCGGAAAACAGACGCCGCAGGAACTCGCCAAATGGCCGGGCTGTTTCCCCGAGACGGTCGCGGCGCGTGAGCCGCACGAGCGCCGACTCGATCTTCGGCGCCGGCCAGAATGCCTGCGGCGGCAGCACGCGGAGGATCTCGACGTCGGCCAGCATTTGCGTCATTACCGTGAGAGTGCCGTAGTCTTCGGTGGACGGCTGGCCACGGAGCCGGTCGGCCACCTCGCGCTGGACGGTGAACGCCAGCAGGTCAACGCCGGCCAGCAGCAGTTCGATGACCAGCGGCGAAGCAATGTTGTAGGGAAGATTGGCGATGAGTTTCACTGGCCGGCCCGCCGAGCGCGCCGACGAGATGGCCGACAGCAACTCCCCGTTGAGCTCGTGCTTGCCGGCCAGGGCATCGCCTTCGATCAGGCGAAAGCCCGGGCGGTCGGCCAGCCGCGTCCGCAGGGTGGCCGCGAGGTCGCGGTCGATCTCAACGGCCACCACCTCCGCCCCGCGAAAGAGGATCTCCTCCGTGAGTGTGCCGGTGCCTGGCCCGACCTCGATGACCACATCGCCCGGCGCGGGCGCACCGGCATCGGCAACGAGGCGCACGAGGTTCTGGTCGATCATGAAGTTCTGACCGAACTGGTGCCGCTGCCGCGAACCGGCCGCGGAGAGGATCGCCAGGATCTGCT
>JBEKVL010000662.1:0-4126 GCA_049514055.1 Tepidisphaeraceae bacterium
GGCCGGGCCAGACGTTCGCCAGCCAGACGATCTTCCGGTTCTCGACTATGCGGTAGCAGCGGTTCTATCTCAAAGGGGCGCATCACCACCACGGTGCTGCGTCCCTTCTTTATTGGGGCGCCGCTCGTGTTATACTCAGGCGCCATGCAACGAAGGCTGCTGACATGAAGGACATCACCCCATCCCAGAGGCGGCAGGCGGCGCAAATCGTGGACTTTTTCCGGAAATACGCCTCGGTTGACGACCTCCGGGCGGCACGGCCGGAAATCCTAGAAATGGCCCGTGGTGTGAACCGGCGTACGCGGTCGTCAGGCGCTTCAGGAACACCTGCCCGGAAGCCGAAGAAAAAAGCGACCGCCAGCGCCGCCGATGCATTCCAGATCAAGATCACCCTGCGCGGCAGCAAGCCGCCGATCTGGCGGCGGGTGGTGGTGCCGGACATTCGCCTCGACCATCTGCATGAGGTCATACAGGCCGCGATGGGGTGGAGTGACTCCCACCAGCACCAGTTCGAAATTGACGGTGAGGTCTTCTGCGGCCGCACACCGGATGGCGAGATGCTTGATGATGAAGACATGCCGAAGGAAGCCGAATACGAGTTGTGCGACGTCGCCAGGATCAAGAGCAAGTTTTGCTACAGATACGACTTCGGCGACAACTGGGAACATGTGATTCGCGTTGAAAAGTACCTCCCCGCGGCCGAGGCGCCGCAGCAGATCGTCTGCCTGGCCGGCAAAGGCGGTTGCCCACCGGAAGATTGCGGCGGGATCTGGGGTTACTGCGACACTCTCGCGGCGCTGGCCGATCCGACTCACCCGGAGCACGAAAGCACCAGGGAATGGATGGGAGAGTTCGAACCGAATGTGTTTGATTGCAAGAAGGTCAGTACCAATCTGGCACACCTGAAATGGTGAGGCCCTCACCAGCCCGCCCGCGATTGGCCTCGTGGCTTCCCGAGTGGCGTGCCCAGAAATCGGGGCAAGTCGCAACCCGTTTGCCCTGCCCGGATTCTTGGGCAAACCCCCGGGAACAGCGCCTGCCCGCCAAAGCCTTGTGGCACGGGCGTCTTGCCCCGTGCTGTCGGTACTCCGATGTATCTCTGTTTCCCGAAAGAACCGTCACAACCACACGCATGAGCGAGACGCCCATGCCACGAGAGTCTCGGTATGCGACGATACTGGCGCGCTTCGCTGCCACATGCGCGACGCTCACTTTTTGCGAACAGCCAGGCGAGAGACTGCCAGGCCGGGAGACTCGATCACCAGCCGCAGGTCGGCGCTGCGGTTCTGCGAGTTCAGCAGCCGGGCATCGGGCATGTCGAAGCGGGCGGTCTTCCAGGTCTTGCCGCCTTCCAGCTTCACCGAGTCGTGGCTACTGGTGTAGGCGCCGCTGAACGGCGCGTTGATGTCGCTGCCGTCGAACTCCACGGCCAGTTGGCCCGGCGCGGCGTCGTAGTAGTCCACCTCCAGGGTCAGTTGCATCGTGGGGACGCTCTTGAAGCTGTCATCCACCGCGAAGTACATGTAGCCGTTGTGGACCTTGGACGCGGCCAGTACGCGGGCCTCGCGGCCGGCCACGGTCTGCGGGGCCGTGGCGCCGTCCTCGTTCTCCACGGGCGTCAGGCCGGCCGCCTGGTTCTTCCCGCCGAGCTGGACCGCGACCTGCGGCGCATCGTTGTAGCTGCCCTTGGGCCAGGCGGGCGTGAAACCCTGTTTGAACAGCGCCGTGTACTTCCGCGTCAGGTCGAGGTACTGCCGGCCATATTCGCGGGATTCGGCGATGTCCGTGCCTTCGTGGAACTCGCTCCATGTTTCAATCATGACGAATTTCGACGGGCGCCGGAGCAGCTTGATCCAGTTCTCCTCGTAGAATTTGCCGTTGCGGCGATCGACGACCAGCGGCGTCCGGCCGGGCACGGCGGAGTGGTCGTAGCCGGGACCGAGGGAGGCGACGCCGGGATTCTTCAGGCCCAGTGCGCCGCCCCAGGCGACCGTGTCGTCGGCCTTCACCTGCCAGGAGATCTCGCGGGCGATCCAGGGGACGCGCCCGGCAAACTCGGCCGCAAAGCGCCGACGGGTGTAGTCGATCACCGACTGATCGTGCTTCTTCGCAAAGGCCGCGGAATAGAGCAGGACGATCGGCTTGCCGTCGATCATGGCCCAGTGTTTGGGCGGGATCATCGAGAAGAAATCGCGGATGGTGGCGTAGAACCACTCGCGGCCGTCGTCGGTGGTGCAGTCGACATGGACATTCCAGCGGTTGAACTGCAGCGTGCTGGTGTCGTAGAAGAGGCCGATTCGCGGCGGGTTCCTGCCTTCGCGGAGGAGCTCCTCGCGAGCCTGCACCAGCGGCGGCAGGCCGGCGTAACTGAAGTGCTCCGCATCGTGTTCGGATGGAGCGCCCCAGAAGACCGGCAGCGCCACGTCGATGCCGGCGTAGGTCATGTCCTCGAGCAGGCGGCGGTGCCAGGCGACGGATTTGTAGGAGAAATCATCGAGCGAGGCCGGGTGGGTGGTCAGGGCGTCGCTGCCGTCGCCATTGACCAGGTGGGCCCGGGTGCGGCTGTCGTACCAGTAGAAGTAGTACGTGCCGACGATGCGGTCCTGCGGCTTGAACGACGGCACGCCGGCGAAGTCATCGGCCTTGAGGTTGACGTGCGGCCCGAACGCCGGCGGGATGGGCCGGGTCGCGGGTTCGGCGGCCAGTAACCGGAAGCCCGGCACGACGAGACCGATCAGCAGTAGTGATTTGAACGGCAGACGCAGGTACGACATGGCGACTCCTTGGCTGGACTGGCTGCGAAACCTGTTGTATTGAACATCACTGCCTGGATTCCCGCAACCAGCATACATCGGGTACAATACCGCCGTGTTGACCAAAGACGACATTTTCAAACGTCGTGATGAGATCATTGCCGTTGCCAGCCGCTACGGAGCATCGGACATCCGCATTTTCGGATCGGTGGCGCGAGGCGACGCGAGCGAAAACTCCGACCTCGATCTGGTCGTGCGGCTTGAGCCGGGCCGCTCGCTGTTCGATCAGGGCGGCCTGCTGATGGATCTGCGTGAACTGCTGGGGATAAAGGTCGATGTCGTTTCTGAAGGCGCTCTTACGGGCCGGTTCGGTCAGATCGTGCGCAAGGAGGCCGTCCCACTATGAGATCTGATCGCCTGCGCCTCCAGGATATTCTCGACGCGATCGGTGTGGTGCAGCACTACTTTCCCGCCGACCGCGTTGCATTCGACCGCGACCCGCCTCTCCAATCCCACATTTACCGCCACCTTATGATCATCGGCGAGGCCGCGTGGAATCTGTCTCAAGCGGTGAAAGACCGCAATCGCCATATTCCTTGGAAGCGATTCGAGGGAATGCGTCACATCATGGTCCACGACTACTTCAAGGTGGACTGGGATCTCGTCTACAGCACGGCCCGAGACCACGTCCCTGTCCTCAAGCCCCATATCGAGGCAATTCTGGCCTCTCTTCCACCCGAAGGAAGCAGCAGCGCAGCCCCGTGACCCGCCGGACCCCTCATTGTAGGATACCTTTTTTCACCGGTTAACTTCGACCTCGTTGCGGCCGATAACACTGCCCGGAGACACTACATGCTCAGCAACCATGAAATCGAACTGTCGCGCCAGAAGCGCAAGATCCCGGATGTCGCCGCCGAACTCGGGCTCGATCCGGAATCGCTGCTCATGCACGGCAAGCACATCGCCAAAATCCCCGTGGAAGAACTCCTCACGCGCCAGAACCAGCCCGATGGCAACCTGATCCTCGTTTCCGCGATGACCCCCACGCCCCAGGGCGAGGGCAAGACCACGACCACCATCGGCCTGGGCGATGCCCTGCGGTTGCTCGGCAAGAAGACGGCCATCTGCCTGCGCGAGCCGTCGCTCGGTCCTTACTTTGGCGTCAAAGGCGGCGGCACCGGCGCGGGCTACGCGCAGGTCGTCCCGGCCGAGGACATCAACCTCCACTTCGTCGGCGACATGTACGCGGTCGAGAAAGCCAACAATTTGCTGGCCACCATGACCGACAACCACCTCCAGTACGGCAACGAACTCGGCATCGACCCGCGGCGCATCGTGCTGCGCCGGGTGATCGACCTCAACGACCGCTCGCT
>JBEKVL010000663.1:0-4115 GCA_049514055.1 Tepidisphaeraceae bacterium
ACCGGTCGGCGTGCTACATGGGCCGGTATATTGCCAAGAACATCGTGGCTGCCGGATTGGCGCATAGCTGTGAAGTTCAACTCGCCTACGCGATTGGCGTGGCGAATCCCGTCTCGGTGACCGTCTCCACCGAAGGGACGAGTGTGATCCCCGAAGATCAGATTTCCGAGATGATCAAGGAGTTCTTCCCGCTCACTCCACGCGGCATCATCAAGTACCTGGACCTGCTCAAGCCGATCTACAAAGAGACCGCCCGGCACGGCCATTTCGGCCGGATTCCCGGCAAGGACGGGTCGTTCTCATGGGAAAAGACGGACATGGCCGCGAAACTGGCGGCGGCGGCCGGAATCAAGGGCAAGTGAAGGTGTCGTATGGCGGAAACTCGGAATTTGAAATCTCGAGTCTGAAATCCGCGCTCGCCCGGATGCCATCCCGGCCGGCGAATGACAGCAGTGAAGGAGCAGCAACGGCATGGAACGTACTCTCATCATCTTCAAACCCGATGCGGTGCAGCGCGGGTTTGTCGGGGAACTGATCTCGCGGTTTGAACGAAAAGGCTTGCAGATCGTCGGTCTGAAGATGACCCTGATCTCACCGCAACTTGCCGAGACGCATTACGAGGCGCACAAGGGCAAGGGGTTCTATGTGGGGCTGGTGCGCTTCATGACCAGTTCGCCGGTGGTCATCATGGTGCTCCAGGGAAAGGACGCGATCGCCATCTGCCGCAACCTGATGGGGGCCACGTTCGGATCCAAGGCCGATCCCGGCACAATCCGCGGCGACTACGGCGTCTCGAACTCCTACAACCTGATCCACGGCTCGGATTCGCCCGAAGCCGCGACACGGGAACTCGGCCTGTTCTTCAAACCCGAGGAGTTGATCGACTGGACGCCCGCGGTCCAGCCCTGGGTGTATGACCTGACCAGGGGACGGCCCGAGTGACGGTGGGGCCGCTCCGGCTGTATATCTCAAGCGAGTTCCAGAAGCACGGATCGGTCTCCGTGCTTCTTCTGTTACTTTGGCGGATGGCTGTGCCTCGCCGATTACGGCGGCCGCTGATAATGCTGCCGGGGTCGTGAGCACGCCCGGCGGAGATCACAATGATCGTTTGGACGAGGCGAGGCGGAAGGAGTTCCGGGCGGGTGTTGAGTGGTTGTGGGCCACAACCCGGAGGGTATCAAGCCATCCTTGACCACTGGGCACCGGGAGCGGGCAGACCAGGCATTCGCCGCGGAGCGCAGGTGAGCGGCCGGGGCCGCTGGCCGCAGGGGTCTACTCGCCGGGCTTATGGGGGGCGTGGTGACGTTCGGTGGGATAGAAATCGTCCGGGTCGCGGCCGAATTCGCGGGCTTCACGGGCCTGGCGCTCGGCGTCCGTTTCCGGCGGGGGCGCTGATTGAAACTTGGGCGGTTCGGGGGCGGACGGAGGAGTCACGGAGGAAGTGGCGGATGGTGGGGCGCCGCGGGCCAGATCCTGTTCGAGCCTGGTCGCCATGTCCGCGACCTGGGCCATGTCGGCTGCGCTGACAACGGACGCGTGCTGCTGCGAAGGCGGGCCGGTGCCGACCTTGCTGAGGTCGGTTCCGGGCTCCTCGCGGGGGCGGGTGAACGTCCCGAAGGTGGCGAGGTTGATGACCGTGGGCCAGATGAAACCGATCACCACCGCACACCCGGCCATCCACATGACCAGGGACGCTCGCCGCTCCCGCCACCATTGGTAGCTGTAACTGACACCATGACTCTTTTCGATGCTACGCAGATAGTCCAGCACCGTGCCTGGCGGGTCGGGATCCTTGATGTGCAGCTTCTCGGCGGTGCGCACCAGCCACCCGGGGTCGGCGTCGGCCGGCCGCACGGGCGTCTTCCTGCCGACGAGATACGGCATGGGTGCCTTGAAGATCTTCGCGCGGTACTTCGTGTCGAATCTGCCATCGTCGTCCTGGGCCGTTTCGCGCCCCGTAGTGTTCCAATACATGAGCGTCACGGCGTAGCTGGTCTGGTCCGGATGGTTCGGATCGTGGACGCGGAACACAGTCATTTTGCCCAGGATCGGCGGCTGGCCGCCGGATGCCTTGACATCGCGCATCCAGCCGATGGCGTGTTCGAACTCCGGCTGGTTCATGCTGCCATAGCCGCTCGGCTCGGCGTCGGTGTACTGGTGGCGGACGTACCCGACAATCAGGCCGAGCACCAGGCCGATCAACATCCACTGCCAACGGGTGATGTCGATGAGACTCATTCTATCGTTGCATATCCGCGAGCCGGCCCGGAGTTGCCGGGAACTTCGCGAAATCCGGAACCGGGTGGGACCAGCGTTCCCGCCGGCCTTCTTCCAGCCAGTAGATGTGTTTCGCCAAACTGGGCCGGCGCGGACGCTGGTCCACTTGCCGGGTTGGCCGAGTCGCGGCAGCGGGCAGGCTGGCGAAGGAATTGGAATCGGCTGTAACCGAAGAGGATTTGGCGCGTATAAGCAGACGTGGACAACACTCTCTGGGTGTAGCATGAGAATGTGACACCCTAACGCTGGTCGGTAGTCGGGAGGAGAGCTATGCCTGAGCAGCCATCATTACGCAAACCGCCGCGCTGGCTGGTGGCCGTGATTCTTGCGCTGTGCTGCGCCGGTGCGGGCCTGCTGATCTGGATGATGTTGGACACGGGCACGCCCAGCGTGGTGATCGTGAAGACGGACAAGGCGCCCGCGCGGCCGGGCACGCCGCAGCTTCCGTCGGCGGTCGCAGGATGGCTGAACGCGGCGGCCCGGGCCTGGTCGGACACGGACGCGCCGGAGGGCGTGCGGGTGCTGCCGGCAGGGTGCTGGCGGGCCAAGTCGGGGAACATGATCATGGAAGTGGTGAAAACCAGGGAGAAAGCCGACTATTCGTTCCGGTACATCGCATACGATTTCATCACGCCGGAGTTGAGGCTGCTGTCGGCGGCGGCCGACGAGGTGCGGGCAATGGGGCAGCAGGGGCGCATGTCGGGAATCAAGGCCGGGCAGGTCGAGGCGCTGCGGGCGCTGGGCAAGCCCGAGGGTGTGCAGGTCGGGGAGAGTGACATGCAGAGAGCGAAGCAGGCGTGGGCCGCGTGGGAACTGGCGGATGCGAAGGCCAGACCGGCGGCCGAGCGCGAGTTGATCGGCACGCTGGGCGACATTTCCACGGCCAGCTACGACTCAACCCGCCGGACCTACCTGGCATACGGGGACACGATCAAGTCGATCCTGACGGCGGAGCAGGTGGCGGAGTTCACTCGATTCACGGACATTGGCGGCGGGCGACCGCGCGGCCCGCGTCCGGGACAGAAGGGCAAGCCATGACCCATCGCAAAGGCTTTACGCTTGTGGAACTGTTGGTCGTTATCGGCATTATTGCGCTGCTGATCAGCATCCTGCTGCCGGCGCTGTCCAACGCGCAGCGGCAGAGCAGGATGGTGGCCTGCCAATCCAACGAACGGCAGATCGGGATTCACCTGATCATGTACGCTAACGAAAATCGAGGGGAAATAATTCCGCTGGGGCCAGGGGGCATTCATCTGGGCGGCGGCGTGCCGCGGGACCAGCGCTGGCCGACAAAGGTGTTCAATCCGCCGAGGTGGAACCCCCCGGTGTTGCTGTGCCCGGCCGACATCGATCCGGTCGAGGAGCATTCCTATCTGCTGAACATTTACCTGGTGACCAACGGAATTCGATTCGGCAGCACGAAGGCCATATCGCCGTCGGAGATCATCGTGGCGGGGGAGAAGAAATCGGAGTACCTGGACTATCACATGGACCCCGGGCAGTTTGACACCATCGTCGAGCAGTATCGCCACGGGCTTTTCGCGGGGTCGAACTATCTCTACATGGACGGACACGTCACCAATGGGATGCCGAAGGAGGCAAAGATCGGAATTGACCCGTGGGATCCGGGGGCGACACCGCCGACCACACCATGACCGACACCCGTAGCCGCGATGCTTTATCGCGGTGAGTCTTGGGGAAGATGGGCTGGCCGCGATCATCGATTGCGGCAACAGGTGGGGATATCAGCCAGTCAGGCACCTCGCGTGGTCGCCCCGGGGCGGTCCTTGAACTCGGTGCCGGGGTCGGGTGCGTCGGCGCGGCGGACGCGGATGCCG
>JBEKVL010000664.1:0-4105 GCA_049514055.1 Tepidisphaeraceae bacterium
TGCGCACAGTGTAGAACGTATACAGGTAGCCATCGGGCTGCTGGGCGGAGGCGATCTTGTCGATGATGTCATCGACGGTCTTTTCGAGGACCGGGTCGCGGACCTGGCCGAGGCTGTAGGCGCAGCCTTCGAGGACTTTGTAGACATCGGAGTCGTTGAAGAAGATGCCTTCGAAATTCCCCGGCATCAGGCCGCCGGCCTTGGCGAAGTTGCTGATGCGCCCCGTGGTTTCGCAGAACTTGATGTTGTGGGGGATGACGGTCTGGCGATTGAGCTGGATACGCGGCGCCCAGAAGGAATCCTGGAGTTGAACGGCCGTCACCGGCACGGGCGACAACTGGCCGGCCTGCCCGGCCGCGGCGGCGTACACGGGCGTGAGAGCGAGCAGTGACAGGAGTGCGATGATTGCGCGCATGGGGCACCTTTGCAGTTGATGGATCGGCTGAGTTGCTAATGAGGGATACCGTTGAGGCCGGGGGAGGGTTGAACGGGATGAGAGGCGTGACGTGCCCGTGTCCTTGCCAAGAAGGCGTGGATCGGCACGATATTGGCCAGGAGCCAAACATGACTTGTTGTTCACTTCGCATTGGGTTGATCGTGGGACTGATGGGGCTGGCAGGTCTCGTTCGCGCCGCCGAGCAGGGCGGCAGGCCGAACATCCTCATCATCCTTACGGATGACATGGGGTATTCCGGCATCGGCTGTTACGGCGGCGAGGTCAACACGCCGAACCTCGACAAACTGGCCGCCGACGGGTTGCGTTTTACCACGTTCTACAACACGGCCCGCTGCTGCCCGACGCGGGCGACGCTGTTGACGGGCCTGTATGCCCACCAGGCCGGCGTGGGCCACATGGTCGATGATCGCGGGCTGCCGGCGTACCGGGGCGAGCTCAACGATCGCTGCGCGACGATTCCCGAAGTGCTGCGGCCGGCCGGGTACAGCACGTATATCGTCGGCAAGTGGCATGTGGCGAGGAATCTCGGGCCGGGCGGACCACAGCATGACTGGCCGATGCAACGTGGGTTTGGGCAGTTTTATGGAACGCTGGCGGGGGCGGGAAATTATTTCGCACCCAAGGCGCTGTATCGCGGTAACACGCCGGTGGATTCGGCCGCCGACCCGGACTACAAGCCCGAGTTGTATTACTACACCGACGCCATCACCGAGCACGCCGTCCGCTTCATCAGCGACCACACGGACAAACAGGCCGGCAAGCCGTTCTTCATGTACGTCGCCTATACCGCGGCCCACTGGCCGCTGCACGCCAAGCCGCAGGACATCGCGAAATACAAGGGCAAGTACGACGCCGGCTACGATGTCATCCGCCAGGCACGCATCGAGAAACAGAAGAAGCTCGGCCTGCTGGATCCCCGCTGGACCATGAGTCCGACCGTCGGTGCCTGGGACAAGGTGCAGGACAAGGCCTGGGAAGCTCGCTGCATGGAGGTCTATGCGGCACAGGTGGATTGCATGGACCAGGGTGTCGGGCGGATCGTGGCGGCACTGGAGAAGACGGGGCAACTGAACAACACGCTGGTGATGTACTTGCAGGACAACGGGGCCTGTGCCGAGGACCAGCAGCGGGCGGCCAGCCGCAAGGCCGGCAAGATGCCCGGCCCGGCCGACACGCACATCAGCTACGGCCGCGACTGGGCCAACGTGAGCAATACGCCGCTGCGGTACTACAAGCACTGGGAGCACGAGGGCGGCATCAGCACGCCGCTGATCGTGCGCTGGCCCGCGGTCATCGCTGCCGGCCGCAACGGCAGCCTCGTGAAAGACCCCGGCCATCTGATCGACCTGATGGCGACTTGTGTCGATGTCGGGCAGGCGAAGTATCCGCAGGATCTCAACGGCAAGCCCATCCAGCCGATGGAGGGCATCAGCTTGCGGCCGGTGTTTGAGGGCAAGTCTCTGGAACGCTCGACCCCGCTGTTCTTCGAGCACGAGGGGAACAAGGCCGTGCGTGACGGGAAATGGAAACTGGTGTTGGCCCACGGACCCAAGGCGACGTGGGAACTGTACGACATGGAAACCGACCGGGCCGAGATGCACGACCTGGCCGACAGGGAGCCGCAGCGGGCGAGGGACCTGGCGGCGAAGTGGGATGCGTGGGCCAGTCGTGTCGGGGCGCAGCCCTGGCCGCTGAAGGCGGCGGGGAAGGCGGCGAATCAGGAATGACAGGTGTCATTCTGCCGACTCAAATACCCCGGTTGACCTCACGACGGTGGGCGGCAATCTGAATGTCTGAAATGCGAGCGCCGTCGTCGATTTCGCAGGTGATTGGCCAACCTCCGGGTGCGGGCCCCACGGGAGACTGGGAGGCGGAAGCGGTGTCGATCCTCACGGCCGGCCGGTCGCCCGTGAGTTACCGGACCGCGGGCTCAGATGAGGAGAGCAAGCTGCAAGTGTGTTTAATTATGCTCAAGTGTAATCCGTGTGCTGTCGATCTTTTGACTGTCGGGTTGTACGTGGGCCTGCGCGGGGTAGTTTACGCGGTCGGCCTTGTTGGATCAGGTTCCTTTATTCAAAGTGAGGTTGCCATGACTGGGCGCATGGGATTGGGGTTCAAGATCGGGGTGGGGTTTTCCGGCATGCTGGTTCTGGCGATGGGAGTGGGCGGCATGGCACTCCTGCGGATGCGCGCCGTGATGCGCGAAGCCACGCTGCTGGCAAGGGAGCAGATGCCGGCCGTCGAAGCCGCGAGCCGGGCGGAACGGGCCACGCACAATACGATGCTCAATACACGTTCGTATGCGCTGGCCGGGGACGCGGTCTTCCTGGAGAGAAGCCGGAAATATGCGAAGGACGTCAACGGCGAATTGCGGAAAGCCGGGGAACTGGCCGCGACTTCTTCGAGCCTGCAGTCGCTCCGGCAGGCCGTGGATGGCGCCGCGAAAATGGCGGCGGAGTACGAAACTCGCTTCGAGGAGACCGTGGCCTGCACCGAGGCCATGGCGACAGACCGCCGCAAACTCGACGAGGCGGCCGACAGGTATCGGGAGAATTGCCGGCTGCTGCTGGAGGGTCAGTACCGGGAGGCGGAGAAACAGTCCGCCGCGCTGGTTGCGGGCGCAGGTCCGGCGGCCGGGCCGGCCCTGGAGGCATCCGAGGCGGCGAAGAAACTGGCCGGGCGGGTGACGAAGATCCGGCTCGCAAACGACACGCTGGCCCTTGGGGACGCGATGCATCTCGCCACGATGAAGGCGGTGACGCAGCGCGATCGTCGGCTGTTGCAGGGGAATGCACAGCGATTTGCGGACGTCGGGAAGAAACTCGATGAGATCGGGGCCGTTGCCGTGCAGGAGGCCGATCTCAAACAGATCGAGGAATGCCGGGCCGCGGCGAGTGCCTATGCCCAGGTCACCAGCAGCCTGCTGAAGAACTGGGAGACCTGGGAAGGACTGACCGAAAGGCGGACGCTGGCGGCGGAGGGGGTCGTCAATCAGGTGAAGGCCGCTTCCGAGGATTCGCTGGCGGAATCACAGAAGGGGGCCGGGCGATCGGTGGCGTCGCTGGCGTCGGCGTCATACTGGTTGTCGGTGGGGTTGAGCGGCACCTTGATCGTCGGCGTGGTCATGGGCGTGCTCATCACGCGGTCGATCACCCGCCCGATGGCGCGGATGATGGACGTGCTGACGGCCGGGAGCGGCGAGACGACGACCGCCGCCGGGCAGGTGAGCGCTTCCAGCCAGAGCCTGGCCCAGGGCGCCAGCGAACAGGCGGCCGCCCTCGAGGAGACCGCGTCGGCGCTGGAGGAGATGAGCGGCATGACGAAGAAGAACGCCGCGACCGCGGGAACTGCGGCCGGCGTCGCGGACGAGGCTCACAAGGCCGCGGGCGAGGGCAACGCCGCCATGCAGAAGATGGCCGGCGCCATCGAGTGTATCCAGAAGAGCGCCGGAGAGACAGCCAGGATACTCAAGGTCATCGACGAGATCGCGTTCCAGACGAATCTGCTCGCGCTCAATGCGGCGGTCGAGGCGGCCCGGGCCGGCGAGGCCGGGAAGGGCTTTGCCGTGGTCGCCGAGGAAGTGCGGAATCTGGCGCATCGGTCGGCCGAGGCGGCAAGAAACACGGCCGACTTGATCGAGAGTTCGGT
>JBEKVL010000665.1:0-4100 GCA_049514055.1 Tepidisphaeraceae bacterium
ACAGGAGCAGAGCAAAGAGGCCCAGGAGCACGGCCAGAACACTTATCACCATGCGATACGTCCGCCCTGCCAACAGGTCGCGGGAACGGGCGACCAGCAGGGCCAGCACCAGTTTCGAGCCGGCCAGCAACAGGTAAAACCCGAGCAGAAACGCGGCTGCCGTCAGCCAGCCTTGGGCCATCGCCCTGGCCAGCGTGGCGGCTCCCACGGTCAACCAGAACAGCCACGGGTGCGGGTTGAGCACGTTGGTCATGATGCCTTTGAGCCACGACCTGGGGTGTTCCGGTAATGCGGCCATCGCCGTCTGGCCCGACCGAAGGCTGTCCCAGGCCGGGTAGAGGACGAAGGCTGCCCCGGCGATCGACACAACGCCAAGCAACGGTCGGAGCGCCGCCAGCTTCGCGGCGATAATCAGGGCCAGCAAGATGATGGGAGCATCGGTGAGTAGTGGAGCCAGGGCGACCTTGCAGCCTTCCCGTGCGCCATGACGCAACGACTGCGCCAGCACCAGCGCGAGCAGGGGGCCGGGTGCAAGGCCAGCGGAGAGTCCGAGCAGAACCCCGGTTGCCAAGGCCATCATCATACTGGCCCATGCTAGAGCCAAACCGGCACCGGCCTCAACCGTGCTTTATTGGTAAGTTGCGCCGTGATGGGGTGCCTCCCGGTCACGGGGGTTGGCGATCCTCATGCCCGAGCGGATTGAAATCCCGAGGCGCGGACCGCTGGCCGGGCGCTGTTTCAGAGGGGAAGGCGGTGGGGCCGGAGCGCAGGACGTTTGTTTTCGTGACCAACCGGCTGGAGGGCAATGCGATTTCATCAATCGCGGCGATGTTGGAACCGGACGAAGGTTGAAGTCGGAGGGGGTGCTGCTAATGGGCGGTGTAAATCAGGTAAACCCCGCCCAAAAGCACGAGGACACCACAAGCGATTTTCAACACCTTAACGCCCTTAGACTGCTCGTTCCAATCAAGGTATCGTTGGACGATGCCGGTGAACGTTCCTGCCACTACAATGACCGCGCAGTGGCCGACGCCGTAGGCCAGCAACAAGGAAGCGCCGTAGAACGGCTGCGTGTTCGCCAACCTGAACGTGACCCCCAGCATGGGGGCCATGTAGGCGAACGTGCAGGGGCCGACCGCGATGCCGAACACCAGGCCGAGGACAAACGCCGCGAGCACCCCCTTGCGCCCACCGCCCAACTGCCCCGGTCCCGACCACGGCATCGGGACCAGGCCCAACAGGTGCAAGCCGACAACCAAGAAGATGACGGCGACGAAGTAGTTGCCCCAACGGCCAACGTCCCCCAGCATCCGGCCAGCCGCAGCCGTGACGACACCCACGGCGGCGATGGTGATGAGGATGCCCACCGCGAACACCGCCGCTACGCTAAAGGCCCGTGTTGTCGTCGTCCGGCCTTGTCCGCTTATGAAGCCTACGATGAGCGGGATGCTCGAAAGATGACAGGGACTGAGCACGATGCTGAGGATGCCCCATACCACCGCCGCCCCGAGCGCCACGGCGGGTGCGCCTTCAACCGCGTGGCTCAAAGTGGTGAAAAGGTGCTCCATCTTACCCGGCCTGGCAGCAATCCGGGCTGGTCAGGGTTTGATTTTGGCGAACAACGCGGGCAACCGGGCCTGGTAGGCTGCCTTGATGCCCGCCTCGTCTTCGCCCAGCGGTTTCACCGGAATCAGGTCCATGACCTCGGCAGGCGACAAACCCGAGTCCAGCAGCGTGCGGGCCGCGCCGCAGACCGTGCGCTTCAGGGCAGGCGTGATGTCCGCGCTGGTCAGGCCGAAGCCCTCCGCCAGCCCGCGCAATGCTTCCAACTGGAACCAGAAGTAGGTCGGCCCCATCCCGGTCAGAAGGGCAAAACCTTCGAGTTTCGATTCCGCGACCTCGGGGCAGTCGCCCAAGGGGGAGAAGAAGGCTGCCAGCGATTGCTGCTCCGCAGCCGACAGCCCAGGCCCGAATGCCATTGGATTGTAGCCTGCGCCAATGATGGACGGCGCGTTGGGAATCATCCGGGCGAGCCGGTTGAACCCGCCGAGCAGTGCGCTGAGCCTCGCCAGCGTGAACTTGGGGGCGAGGGATACAACGATGGCGTCGGGCCTGAGCACAGCCTTTATGTCGGACAACGCGCTTGCCACGGCTGGCGGATGGACCGCCAGAAGGACAACCTGCTGGGCGGCGGGCTTCGTGTTGTCGGAGCCTGCCGATTTCAGTTGCGGAAAAGCCGCCCGGAGCCTGTCGATGTTCTCCGGGTTCAAGTCGCTCGCAATAACGCTCGGAAGAGCGACTCCGGCAGCCTTGAACCCGCCCAGCAGGATGCGGGCGACACGTCCGCCGCCAATAAATCCGAGAGAGTAGGTGTCCATAGCTACTTCGCCTTGGCGGTGCTGTTCGTGCCGGGCGTGGCCGGAGCGGCGCTGGGCTTGCCCCCCAGGTTAACCCCCAGTTCCTTCCACTTCGCCAGAATATCCTCCTTGCCGAAGAAGCCCTCATGCCGGAACAGTTCCTTGCCGTTGGCCCCGTAGAAAATCTGCGTCGGGATGAGCTTGATCTTGTATTTCTTGGCAGCGCTTTCAGTCTTCCATACGTCGATAAACTCCACTTCCAATCGACCGGTGTTTTCCTTTTTCAACTCCTCTAAAACGCCAGCCATCTTCTTGCACGGGATACACTTGTCCGCGCCCAAATCGAGCAACTTGGGCAGAGGCTTTTCGGCGGGCTTTGTCGCGGCCAGGGCTGTCGGAGATAAGAGCGCCGCGACGACAGCCATCAGCGCTACGGCGAGGGTTAGTTTGTTCATCATGTTGACCTCCTGCTAAACGAGCATTGTTTTCAATTCATCCATTTTGGGCACCCGCCCGACACACTTCACCACCCCGTCAACCACCAACGCCGGGGTCGCCATCACCCCGAAGGACATGATGCGCTTCAGGTCGCTGACCTTTTCGATTTGGAAGTCGAGGCCCAGGGCTGCGGCTGCCAAATCGGTTGCGGCAGCAAGTTGATTACACTTCGGGCAGCCGGTGCCAAGAATCTGGAGGGTTTTCATAGGGTTGTTGAGGCCCCGGCGCGGAGGCTGTCCTGCGAGGGTGCCGCGACCGCCCGCTGATACCACCCACGCGACTGGTTGCAGATGCGGCAGACCGAGAGCATGACCGGCACTTCCACCAGCACCCCGACGACAGTCGCCAGCGCCGCGCCGGAGCCGGGGCCAAACAGGGTGATGGCCACGGCCACGGCCAACTCGAAGAAGTTGCTCGCTCCGATGAGCGCCCCCGGCGAGGCGATGTTGTGCGGCACTTTGAACCAGCGCATCAGCAGGTAGGCCAGCGTCGAGTTGAAATAGACCTGGATGACGATGGGGACCGCCAGCAGCAGCACGGCGAGCCAGCGGGTCGTGAGGTTCTCTGCCTGGAACGCGAAAATCAGCACCAGCGTCAAGAGGAGCGCCATCACGGTAACCGGCTGGAACCTGGGCAGGAAGGTCCGTTCGAACCACTCTTTGCCGTGCGTCTTGAGCAGCGCCGTGCGCGTGACCCAGCCCGCCGCCAGCGGAATGACGATGAAGACCACGACGGATGTGATGAGCACTTTGGAAGGCACCACCACGTTGGCCACGCCGCACAGGAACATCACGATGGGCGCGAACGCGAACAGCATGATGAGGTCGTTTACAGCTACCTGGACCAGGGTATAGGCGGGGTCGCCGTCTGTGAGATAGGACCACACGAACACCATCGCGGTGCATGGCGCGGCGGCGAGGATAATCAGGCCAGCCGTGTAGTTCTTGGCCGTCTCCGGCTCAATCCAGGCAGAGAAAACATGCCGCATAAACAGCCATGCCAGGAACGCCATGCTGAACGGCTTCACCAGCCAGTTCACGAACAGCGTCACGGCCAGCCCCTTGGGCTTGCGGGTGATGCCTGCCAACGCGGAAAAGTCCACCTTGAGCATCATGGGGTAAATCATCAGCCAGATGAGCACGGCGACGGGCACATTGACCTGGGAGCCTTGGCCAAATTCGAGTTTGCTCAGGCTCGCGGTGACACCGGGCAGGAGTCTCCCGACGCCGATGCCCACGACCATGC
>JBEKVL010000666.1:0-4095 GCA_049514055.1 Tepidisphaeraceae bacterium
GGCGAGTTCGGCGCGAACTACAGAATGCCTGTCAGGGCCTCGCCAGGGTTCTCGTCATTGCCCAGACGGCAAACGCGCTGGCATTTACTTTCAAGGAAATGCCCATGGTCTTCAGCCACAAGTGTGTGGTGTTCCCATTGGATTCCTTTGCGTCCTTCGCTGCGCTGCAGAACCGGTCTCACCATGACTGGTCTCGGTTCTTCGGATCAACGATGAAAGATGACTCTGTTTATACCCCTTCCGACTGCTTCGATACCTTCCCCTTCCCGGAGCACTTTGAGACGTTACCGACATTGGAGAAGGCAGGTCAGAAATACTATGACTTCCGCGCTCAACTCATGGTGAATCACAACGAGGGCTTGACCAGAATCTACAACCGGTTTCACGACCCTAACGAAACCTCTCCCGACATCTTCAGATTGCGCGAACTGCACGCGGCGATGGATCGGGCCGTGCTCGACGCCTATGGCTGGACCGACCTGAAGCCCACATGCGAATTCCTGCTCGACTATGAAGATGAGGAGGAAGACGAAGAGGCCGCCAACAGCTCCGCTCGCAGCCGCAAGAAGCCCTGGCGCTACCGCTGGCCCGATGAGTTCCGCGACGAGGTTCTGGCGCGGCTGCTGGCGCTGAATGCGAAACGCGCCGAGGAGGAGCGGCTAGCGGGAGCGGCATTGGACAAGCCGAAGAAATTACCGGCGAAGCGCAAGAAGCCTGACGAAGGGCCGTCGATGTTCTGACGATTTAATTCGGCGGTCTTGGAGGGTCGGCCTTGGCGACATGACCGGCATCGCGCAACTGTTTGACGTACTGTTCGAGGGTCAGGGGGCAATCGACCAATTCGATGAACTGCTTTCGCGTGAGCTTTACTTGGCGGGCCATCGTGGCCAGCAGCGGATCGCCGATTTCCTTTTCGCCATGGCTGATCATCGTGCTGACGATCGTCTTCTTCCCCTCGACATAAAGGTGGTAGTGCGTGTGGTCGTTTTCGAGCGCCACGAACCCCTTCTTCAGCAGGCTGGCACCGACCTCCTTGGCGGGTTTAGGCATGATGGTTTTCCCCCGGTTTGGGGACAACGATCGTCAGCAACTTGAGTCGGAGTTGCTGGGCAACACCGTCGAGGTTCTCCGTGTTCTCCTCGGCGATTTCCCGGTAGATGTAGGCGAAGTCAGCATGGAGATTCGCCAGAGCATCCTCCCGGCGGGCGGCATAGCCCCAGAGGTTCAGGACCGGATGATGGTAGACCCAGAGCCCGTCGGCATACTCGATATTCACGGCAACCGGGCTGGTGAGATCATACTGGTGGCCCGCATGCTCGAATCGGGCGATACGAATGGGTTCCATGCTGACATGCTCCACGCTCAACATCCGATGAATTCTGTCCACTTGATCACGTTCGCCCAGCGTCGCGTGGCCCGTTACTTCGACTGTTGAACCGGCGATCAGGTTGGCGACTTGATCGCGGAGCGTATCGCCGTAGAAGCAGTCGATGTTGCGCTGCTGCGAGCGGACGGTGATCTTGTCCTCGCCGGCGTCGACATAAATCTTGATGAGTTCACCGACGATGGTGACTTCGTCCGCGGTGTAAGTGTCGTCAGTGGCGGCGACATAGTCCTTGACCAGTTCGCGGCTGGCTGCGGTGAAGGTCACTGACGGATGTTTGTCGGGGCGGCAATTCTCGATTTGCACGGAATACTGGTCGCCGGAATTCGGCATCAACGGCGTGATGGAACGGATGAGGTAATCGCGATCCTGCGGCGCCAGTGCTATGGACCCAAGCTTGCCTTGCCCGATGGCGACGGCAACCTCGAATAACTGATCGACGGCTTTCAGGCCGAGGTTGAAATCGTCACTGAGCACCGGATCGGCCGCCAACTCAGCTTCAATCACCAGGCTGCCGGGCTTTGCTGACGCAAAGGTCAGTTCCGCCGAACCGCGATAACGGTTGAACCAGAGGCCCCGGCGCTCCCCGGAATGCCCGGCGGCGGCCGCCGCCGCGTGGAACATGGCCTGCTGTAGCGCCTGCAACTTCGCCGCCACGACCGTTAATGGGACTGCGCCGTGGCGAAATCCCTCGCCCGCGAAGGTGATCTTGAGTTTGGGCGTTTGTTCCTGTTGCGGCATGGCGTCCTTGCGATGAGGCACCGATTATAGCGAAGATGGAGGAATCCGTCATCTGGGATCATCGGCAGCAGAAAGGCTATTCCTTGAGGGCACTTCACTCATGGTCGCCCGTTGGCTGCCGTGGCGGTGGGTATCGGGGTAAAATCGGTACAATCCGCCCAGTGGGAGAACTGGGCTATGACAAGCGTGGAAATACGTCGGCAACTGGTTGAGGCACTGCGGCTGGACCTGATCGGGCCCGGCGGCGGGCTGGGCAAGTCCGATGAGATTCTGCCCCAGTCGCCTTCGCGCTGGTATCTGACGGGTTTCCTTGTCCCGCTGGAGGCCGAGGAAACACAGCGAGCTGAGCCGGCGGCGAATGACGAGATGGACGAGGTGGGCGACTCCAAGGGGCTGGACGACGCTGTCGTTCCGGATACACCGGCCGCCCGGCAGGCGTACCTGCCCTCGTCGATGGGCGTGAGCGTGCTGGTCGGCAAGGCCACCAAGTCGCTGCGTGTGGTTGTGCGCTGGGGCGACTACCACCTGACCAGGGGCGGCGATGGACGTAGTGGGCCGCCTGAATGGAGAAGAACGGGATACGAGCAGTTGCTGGATCTCGACCTGCCGGAAGCATCAACAGCACCCCAAGAGAAAACCGTGCCGGCGAGTAGTGGGCTGAAGGTTGCGCTGTCCGTTCGTCCAGTGCAAAGCGAAGGCCGCGAAGGCGAATTGCCCAAAGGATCACGATCCGTATCGGTATTCCTGGTCAACCGCCGCAAACCAGCCCCCGACGAGACGCGCGATGAAGCATTTGCCTTCCAGACGGAGTTGGAGATCAACAGCCATGAGCCGCTGGTGGCCCGGCCGAATCTCCGCAGCCTCGAAAGTGGCGACTGGGATGAGCGCGTGGCCGACCTCCAGTACCGCGATGCCTGGGAGTTTGCCGTGGGGCATAGCGTGGCCACCGACGCCGTGGTGGACGAACGGGGTGAATGCCACACGGTTCGGACGTGCTGGGTACCGGCGGCTCAGGTAGAGCGTGTGGCGCCGGCACCGATGAGCGGAGTCGAACTGTCGATGGACGCGATCGCGGGGCTCACGGACGGCGCGGACGCCAAGGCCAAGCTGAGTGGATTTGTTTCCCAGTATAGAGACTGGATCCGGCAGCAAGAGCAGAAGATGCCGCAGTCGCCAGCGCGACGTCGGGAGATGGCCGAGGAGTTGCTGAAACGCGCCGTTCAGGCGGCCGGGCGCATCGAACAGGGAATCGCGCTGTTGGCGGACCCCCAGTGCCTCGATGCGTTCCGCATCGCCAACCGCGCCATGGCGGCTGCCGCTCGTCGCCGGGAGTGTATTCGCCAGCAGAAGGATCCGGTGACCGTTGATCCTCCGGCATGGCGTCCGTTCCAGCTCGCCTTCATTCTTATGAACCTGCCGGGCATCGCCGAGCCCACAAACGCCGACCGTGGCGTGGTGGACCTGTTGTTCTTCCCAACCGGCGGCGGCAAGACCGAGGCGTACCTGGGTCTGGCGGCTTTCACGCTCGTGTTGCGAAGGCTGCGGAACCAGGGCATCGGTTCGGCCGGCCTGAGCGTGCTCATGCGGTATACGCTGCGGTTGCTCACGCTCGACCAGCTCGGCCGCGCCGCGACCCTGATCTGCGCATTGGAAATGGAGCGGCAAAAGGATGTTGACAAGCTGGATGACTGGCCGTTCGAGATCGGCTTATGGGTGGGCAAGGCGGCCACCCCCAATCTCATGGGGCAGAAGGGCGAGAGCTCGGAGGGCACGGCACGGCAGCGCACGCGGGCGTTCCAAAGCGGGCTGAGCAACGCATCGCCGATTCCCCTTGAAGTATGCCCCTGGTGTGGCGAGAGGTTCACAAAGAATTCATTCCGGTTGGAGCCGAATCCGGATTATCCGACAGACCTGCGTGTGCTATGCATGAACCGGCGCTGCGATTTCAGCCGGGGCCAATTCCTGCCCAT
>JBEKVL010000667.1:0-4088 GCA_049514055.1 Tepidisphaeraceae bacterium
TCGGCGATCACCACGGCTTCACGGAGACGGACCTGGCCCGCTTGCGAAAAACTGCGGACAACAACAAGGCAGAGGTTCTGGTGGTGACCGAGAAAGACTGGACGAAACTGGCCCACATGCCCGGTTCGCCAGGCATACGGATTCTGCGTTTGAACGTGGAAATGGCCTTTGACGACGGCCGCGGCGACGGTCTGATCGACCTGATCCTGACCCGGATCGAGAAAGCGGCCACATTTCCCCGACATTTTGCGTGAAATCACAGAACTCGCAGCATATGATGTCCGTACGTAAGTTGAGCTCGGTGTTGGGCTGGGCGTGAAAATCCTATGAGTTTGGTTCGGAGTCGGTTGAAAGCCGGCGCGTGAGCGGTTACACCTAAAGGACTGGACGCGCGGAAGATGCGCTGTGTTCGCGGCCTGTCCAGGGTTTGCACCGTGACACGTTGCCCGGCAACCGGCCACGGCCACTAAAGGAGCATCACCATGCCCAATGTCGCTTGGGGTATAGACCTCGGCAATCGCGCCCTCAAGGCAGTCAAGCTGGTTCGTGACGCCGGGCGGATTCGTGTCGAGGATTTCGAGGTCATCGAGCACGAGCAGATTCTCTCGATGGCCGGGGACAACCGGGAATCGATCATCCAGACCGCCCTCGCCCAGTTTGGCCAGCGGCATCAAACCAAGGGGCTGCCGATCGCCGTCGGCGTCTCCGGCCAACAGAGCTTCGCCCGCCTGATCAAACTCCCGCCCGTGGAGCCCAGGCGGATTCCCGAAATCGTCAAATTCGAGGCGATCCAGCAGATTCCCTTCCCGCTGGCCGATGTCGAATGGGCCTACCAGCTCTTCCACCAGAAAGACTCGCCCGATGTTGAAGTCGGCATCTTCGCGATGAAGAAGGAACTGGTGAACCGCCAGATCGAGTACTTCAAGAACCTCGGGGTCAACGTCGAAGTCGTGCAGATGGGACCGGTCGCCGTCTACAACGCGATGATGTTCGACAACCGCGTGACCGAGCCGACCATGTTTATGGACATGGGCGCGGAGAACACGGATCTGGTCATCGCCGACGGATCCACTGTCTGGCTGCGCACGCTCTCCATCGGCGGCAATTCCTTCACCGACACCCTCGGCAAGATGTTCAAGCTGACCTTCCCCAAGGCCGAGGAACTCAAACGCAACGCCGCCACCAGCAAGTACGCCAAGCAGATCTTCCAGGCGATGCGGCCGGTGTTTGCGGACCTGGTCTCCGAGATCCAGCGGTCCATCGGCTTTTACTCGACAGTCCACCGCGACTCGCGCATCTCGAAGATCGTGGTGCTCGGGTCGACGTTCCAGTTGCCGGGTCTCCAGAAATATCTCCAGCAGAACCTGCAACTGCCTGTGGAAAAACTCGACGGCTTCAGCGCCGACAGCCCCGCCGACGCCAAGGCCGCCGGCGCCTTCGGCGAGCAGACCGTGACGCTGGCGACCGCGTACGGACTGGCGCTGCAGGCCCTGGGTGAAGGCGCGGTCACTTCGTCGCTCCTGCCGGAGACGATCCGCCGGGCCAAGATGTGGCGGGCCAAGACCAAGTGGTTCGCCGCGGCGGCGGCACTGATCCTCTTCGGCACGGCCACCGCTGGCGGCATGGCCTATTACCACATGTTCCAGCACGAACAGAACAAGAGCGCCCGCGACGCCAACAAGGCCACGCTGGTCTCCGCACAGCAGTTGATCACCGCCTGGAAGACCGACGTGGAATCCAAGGGCGAAACCGACCGCGTGCGACTGACGCAACTGCAATCGCTCCAGAGCTATCGCGAGACTTGGATCGGCATCGTGGGCGATGTGCTCGCGGCCGCCCCACCATTCGACAGAGCCAAGGTCGCCGGCATCCAACGCAACAAGCGGCCGGTTATCTTCATCGACCAGATCGTCTCGGCCTATCGCTTCGACGTGTCCCAATACGTCAGCGCCCCGCAGGACGCTTTCCCCAAGGTCGCCGACGAAGTCAAGAACAGCGCCGCCGAGGCCGGCGGCATGGCGCCCATGGGTATCTCCCCGGCACCCGCCGTCGCCATGGGCCGCGGCGGCGTGCCGATCCCCGTCGGACCGGACGCCCAAGCCAAGCCCGAAGAAGGCAAGACCCGTGGGTTCCTCGTCGTCGTCGAAGGCCACACGCCCAATAGCGACCGGACATATATGGATACGGTCTTTGTGAGCAAACTCAAGGCCAAGACCGCCGAAGCCATGCATAGTGTCGGCAAGGACTGGTACGTCGCGCGGGCCGAACTCGTGTCATCCGGAAACCGGGTGCCCAAGGGCCCCGCTATCGGCGGCGCGGGCGGAGGCGGCGGTATCCGTGCGGGCGGCCGAGGGCCTGCCCTCGGCGGCATGGGATTCCAGGCCGGACAACAGCCGTCGATCACCATTCCGGCTGACGACCCCGACTTGAAGACGGATCTCGGCGCTGGTCTCCAGGGACTCGGTGGTGGCGGCGCCGGCTTCGCCCCGGTGCGAATTCCCGGCAGGCAGGGCGTTGCAGTGCCAGCGCCGGGTGTCGCTGCAAACCCCGACCAGCCCGCGGAACTGGTGATCGAGAACGAAGACCCGTGGTTCCCCGGCGAGCAGTTCAGCGACGATCAGGTATTCAAGGTACTGATGGTGATCCGGATGGACCCGACCCCGCAACAGGAAACCAAAGCAGCCCCAGTCGTCAGCGGGCGGTGAACAGGAGTCATCATGCAAATCATCAAAAAGAACATACTGGCGATTATCTGTGGGGTCGTGGCCCTGATGTCGATCGCCGCGATCTACTGGCCCATCAGCGGCTGGTATCAGCAGATCAACGAACAGCTCCAGACCAGCAAACGCACCAACGACGACCTGAACAACCTGAAGAACCAGGGGCTCAGTTGTCGCCTGCCGATTGTCGATCCGCAGAAAACCGAGGCGCCTCCGCTCGACGGCTTCCCCACCCACAAGGTCTATCTGATCGGCGTTGAAGTCGTCAAGAAGATCCAGCAGCAGAGCGCCGCGTTGATGACGCAGGCGATCGCCGACAACAGGCGGAGCCCGATCGACCCCAATGCCCTCCCCACCTACCGCACCGGCGCTGCCAGGGCCACCTTCAAGGACAACTACTACCTCTATCTCGAGGCCCTCAAGGGCAGGGACATGCTCAACGCCCTGCCCCCCGCCACGCCCAAGGACGTCACCGACGAGCATGCGGCCAGGTGGAACGAGTGGCTTATGAAGCTGCCGGCCGTCAATAACGTGCGCGACCCGCAGGCGGTGACCGAGCTCCAGGCCGAGTTCAACCAGGTCGTGGTGCCGGCCCTGCCCGCCAGCGTCGCCAGGACCCGGGCCAACGCCTGTACCATGTACATCAGCGCCGGCGGTCTTTATGTCCATCCAGGCATTCCCCCGCAGGGTTCCAACCTGTCCGCCAATCTCAACGACGTATGGGCGGCCCAGATCGCAATCTGGATCCAGACCGACATCTGCAGCGCCATCGCCCAGACCAACAAAACCCTGGGACGCCCCGTGGCCGGCCGGATAACCGTCCCCACCGCCTGCGTGAAACGGCTCGTGCGGACCAATATCAATCCAGCCTACGTCACGGCCAATGGCCTCGTGCAGTTCGCCTCCCGCGGAACGGCCGACATGGGCGGGACGGGCATGCCCATTGCCATCAACCCCAATCCAGGCATCCAGCCCACGGCTCAACAGAAAGCCGTCCCGACCGTCGTCCGCTCCTTCCAGTCCACCTTCACCGGGCGTGTATCCAATGAAGTCTACGAAGTCGTCCATTTTTCCTTCACGGTTGACATTGAGGCCGCCAATTGCAGGGCCCTCCTGGCCAACCTGACCAACGGCCGGTTCGTCACGGTTCTGCATGCGAACATGACCGCGCTGGACCGCGGCGCGTGCCAAGCGGCCGGACTGCTCTACGGCACGGAGCCGGTCGTGCAAATGACCGTGACCGCGGAATCCGTGTTCTTCCACGACTGGACCAGAGATTTGATGCCGACGGCAGTGGCCACAGCGCTGGAGCAGCAGTTGCAGGCCAGGAGTCAGGCGGGACGTTAAGCGTGGCTGATGGGCTTTGAC
>JBEKVL010000668.1:0-4085 GCA_049514055.1 Tepidisphaeraceae bacterium
TGGTGGGATTGAAGCCGCCCATGAGATCGCGGTCGATGAGGTAGACCTTGCCTTCCTTGCCGTCGCCGATGAGCAGGTGCGGGTGGATGGTGCTGCCGACCGCATCGGGCAGGACCACCGGCGCGCCCGAGCCCAGGTCGGTGTCGCCGGCATTCAGCGTGGCGTTGTTGTACGGCGAGAAGTAGTCGGCGACCTGCATGCCCCAGCCGTTGGGGTTCTGGTTGGCGGGGGTGTTGTGCGTGGTGTCGGGGCTGATCTTGATGAAGCAGTCGCCGTAATCGTGGTCGGCGGGGAAATACTGCCCGCCGGGAAAATTGCTGGAGTTGACGTTGAAGGATCCGTTGCCGGTTTCGCAATAGAGGTTGCCCTGCGCATCAAGAGAGGTGATTCCGCCGCCTTGCCAGATGCCTCCCAGGCCGCCGTTGGGAGTTGTGTTGAGCACGCCTGTAAGGGCCAGCGTCGAGGGATCGTAGCGCAGCACCCATCCATGGTACGGGCCGTTGTCGCCGTGGCTGGCGAAGGAGACGTAGATGCTGTTGTTGGCCAGTACCAGGCCGGGGCGGTTCATCTCCCGCTGGGCATTGAAGTAGACGCGGCTTTGTCCGCCCCAACTGCCGGCGGGCTGGCCGTCGATGGCGGCCTGGCTGGTGATCGAGCCGTCGCCGGTGCCGTTGACATAGGGATCCGTGCCGCTGCCGGTGCTGGTCACGCGGTAGTAGTAAGTTCCGCCGCTGTTGATCGTGTCACCCATGACCGTACCGGCCAGAATGGCGCCGTTGTGAATGTTGATCCTGTAGACCGTGTAGACGTAGTGCGTGAAGTTGGCGGCATCGATCTGTTTGGTCTTGGCGGTAAGGAAGAGAGCGCCCGTGCCGGGATCGATCACGGGGGTCGAGGTGACGCCTACTTCCGGGTTGATGTCGCTGCTGCCCGTATCCGACGACGGCATGGTGGTGACGCCGGCCGGGATGGCGGAATTGAGCGGGTTGGGGTTGCCGCCGGGGTTGTAGATGAATGAGTCGTGCCAGAGGATGCTGCCGCCGTTGGTATCGATGGCGTAGAGGCTGTCATGCTGGGTGGTGACGAAGGCGACATTGTGGATGCCCGGCTGGCTGCCGGTGGTGATGTTGACGCCCGGATCGTACAACGGCTGTCCGTATATCTGGCCATCCACGGGCACCGAGTACTGCTTGTGAAACTGGTTGATGTTAACGGTGGCCGGCGTGAGCAGGGTTTCGGTACTGTTCACGCCCGTGCTCTGCAGGTCGTTGTGGTAGCTCAGCACCGCCGTCAGCAGCGCCCGTGGCTCCAGCGCCTCTAACGACGAACACACGAGTCGGGCGACGCCTTTCACCCGATGAACGCGCTGCGTCCGGTAGATGTCTCGCATTGATTGTGCCTCACAACGCGACGTGGACACGCGTGCCCGCTACGCATGTCCAGTCATTACGAAGAAGCAAGCAGTGGGCTCTGTCTCCGTCAGCAACCGCCCAGACTATAGGCTGCGTCCGCGCGTGATTCACCTGATTATTTCGCGGCGAATGGGAAGGTGACGGTGTCTGGGCGGAAATGACGAGTGGGGCCGACGCCCTCGTCGGCGGGGCCTGCAAATGCCGCCCGAAGATGCCGGTCAGGGCACCACCTCGCCTCTTCAACGGAATCCACGATGCGTGTCGCACCAGGATTGCAAGGGCGGGCGCGTCAATCATCATCGTCCTTGTCCCGACGCGGCGCGGCCACGTGGATAGGGCCGCGCGGGGACGGGGGCATCACCGAGCGCGGGCCCTTGACGGTCTTCCAGATGATCTGGTTCAGTTCGTCGGCCGGAGCGCGGTCGGCCACGCTGAAGTCCATCGCCTCGCTGCGCTCGGCCATCTCGCGCTGCTCGGGGCTGACATCTTTGGCCGGGTTCTTTTCCGGGTTACGCTCAACGATGAACTTGCCATCAGGCATGATGGCGTCGTAGGGCTGGTCATTCGACGGCGAGGCATCCCAATCCATGATCGACGAGGCCACCGCGTCGTACTGGCACATCGGCGGCAGGCCGAGCAGGCATTCCATGGTCTTGAGCACGCTCACCGTGTTGTGGAACCGGTGATCGACGCTGGCGGCCTTGATCCAGGGACTGACGATGTGGCAGGTCGAGCGGTGCACATCCACATGGTCCGGGCCGTTCTGGGCATCATCCTCGATGACGAAAATGGCGGTCGATTTCCAGATCGGGCTGTGGCTGATGGCCTCGACAAGCTGACCGACGGCGTAGTCGTTGTCGGCAAGCATGGACCGGGGGGTTGGCCTGGTGGGATTGGCCCCGATGGTGTGGTCGGTGCAGAAGCGGATGGTCATGAACGCCGGCACCGTGCCGCCGGAGGGGTCGCGGGCGAGCATCATCTGAAACTCGCGGTTCCACTCGGAAAAGCGGCTGGGGGCGCCGGCCTGGCCGAACGCCGTCTTGCGGCGGAGGGCATTCTGGTCGCCGGTGGCGGCGGCCACCGTGGCCGGGGCGTCGCTGTCGGGGTAATCGAGATCGAAGCGGCGGAAATCCAGATCCGTGATGCCGTCGAGATCGTGTCCGCCCGGCTGCAGGCCGGCGCTGGCGGGATAGTTCCCCGGCACGACGGCCGGGTTGCCCGGTTTCGGGTCATCGGTCATGTGGCATCCATAGTTGCGAAATGACAGCCCATGTCGTCTCACGAGATCCCAGATGTGTCCGCCCGGCGCCTCGGCCACGTCGGGGATGGCTTTGGCGCCGTTCTTGAACGCCTCGGCCTGCGACAGCGGTTTGCCGTCGGGGCCAATGGCCGGGAAACCGCCGGTCGGATACTCATTGACCGTGCCCTCGTAGTCGAAGGCCCGGCCGCGCTTGCTGTACTGGTACGGCACGTTTTTGATGACATATTCGTTGGCGTGGCCCTGCGTGGTCCAGGTCCAGCCGTCGCCGCTCACCTCGCCGCTGTCGTAGAAGTTGTCCATCAGCACGAACCGCTCGGCCAGCGCGTGCAGGTTGGGCGTGACCTCGCGCCCGAAGAGGCAGAGGTTCTTGTCCCCATTTCCCTGGGGCAGGTCGCCCAGCACCTGGTCGTAGGTGCGGTTCTCCTTCACGATGTAGATCACATGCTTGATCCGGCCGGCTTGCAGGCCGATGGCCTGCAGCGGATTGGCGGCGTTGACAAAGCGCGGCGTCAGCCGGTTGAGCCGCAACACGCGCTGCGTGAGTTCCTTGAGCTGCTTCGCCGACGGCGTGGCCACGGTGGTCACGTTGCCCTCGATGACCTTGAGACTGTACCGCCGGCCCTCCGTGGCGGCGTCGGTCTTGGGGTCGTCGGCCGGGTGACGGCTGGCGTTGCCCTTGGCGTTGGCGACGAGCAGGTTCTTGCCATCCGGCGAAACGGCCACGCCGGTGGGATACCACCCGGCCGGGAGGTAGCCGAGCAGCGACGCGGCCTGCGTGTCGATGACCCCGACGGCATTCATGTCTCCCAGCGCCACATAGAGCGTCCGCTCGTCCGGCGAAAGCGCCAGGCCCGTCGGCGTGGCGCCGGGCAGGTCTTTGGCGACTTCCGGCCGCAGCAGCACGGTGGCAACGATCGTGTCAGCGGCCGTCTTCACCACCGAAACAGTGTCGCTGTGGGCGTTGGCGATGTAAAGCCGGGACTGATCGCGGCTGAGCAGCAGGCCGGAAGGATGCGAGCCGCTGGCGATCCTGCCGGCGAGTTTCGGGCTTTTCGGATCGGATGTGTCCAGGACGTAGACACAGGCATCACGCTGGCTGGCCACGTAGAGTTTGGCGCCGCTGCGCAGCCCGGCGGCGGCCAGCGGGAAGTTCGACGTGCCGGCGATGGAGTCGGCGAAGACGTAGCGGCCGATTTCGCGACCGGTGGCCGTGTCGAGAATCGCCACACTGGCGGGCAAGCCGAAGAGCGCGGCGCCCTTGTCGAGCGGGTCGTTGTTGGTGACATAAAGCAGCCCGCGATCGTCCAGCGCCAGGCCGGCCGGGAAATCGCCCGCCCGCGTGGGGAGCACGCCGTGAGAGGTGAGCGAGCCGTCGGCTTCGAGCTTGAGCACGGCGACGGCCTCGTTGCTGC
>JBEKVL010000669.1:0-4084 GCA_049514055.1 Tepidisphaeraceae bacterium
GCCGCTCCCGCTGGCGGACGCACGGTTCCCGTGCTCGTCGCGGCGGCGCGCAAAGGCGACATCCCGATCTACCTCACCCAGATCGGCACCGTGCGGCCGCTGAACACAGTCACGGTTCGTACGCGCGTTGACGGGGAGATCGAGAAGGTGGGATTCGTCGAAGGGCAAACCGTCGTGAAGGACCAGACCCTGATCGTGCAGATCGACCCGCGGCTCTTCGAGGTGTCACTCGCCCAGGCCGAGGGGCAACTCATGAAGGATCAGGCCGCCCTCGACAACGCCCAGGTCGAGCTCGACCGCGACTTGCGGGCGGAAGACTCGATTCCCAAGCAGCAGGTCGACACACAGCGGGCTCTGATCAAGCAGTACGAGGGCACGGTCGAGATCGACAAAGCCCAGATCCGCAACGCCAGGCTGCAACTGGAGTATGCCCACATCACGGCCCCGATCTCGGGGCGCATCGGCCTGCGCATCGTGGATGAAGGCAACATCGTGCATCCGGGCGATGCCAACGGCCTGGCCGTCATCACCCAGTTGCAGCCGATCTTCGTCGGGTTCGCCCTGCCGCAGGACAGTATCCCCGACGTGCTCAGGGCGATGAAGGCGGCCACACCCGAACATCCGGTCCAGGTCGAAGCATTCGATCGCGATCTGAACGTGAAACTGGCCACGGGAAAACTGTCGGCCATCGACAATCAGGTGGACCCCACGACGGGCACCGTCCAACTCAAGGCCGAGTTCGAGAACAAGGATGACTCGTTGTTTCCCAACCAGTTCGTGAACGTACGGGTATTGGTGGACACGAAAAAGAACGCGGTCATCGTGCCGGCGGCGGCCGTGCAATACGGCCCGAGCGGCGCCCCTTTCGTCTATGTGGTCAAGCCCGACGAGAAGGTTGAAATCCGGGACGTGGCCACGGGGGACAGGGAGGTGGCCGTCGGCGCCAACTCGGTGGACCAGATCGCGATCGCCAGGGGGCTTGCCCCGGGCGAGATGGTCGTCGTGCAGGGCGTCGACAAGCTTCAACAGGGCACCAAGGTTGCCGTGCGTGCGACCACCCGCCCCTCGGGCGCGACCCGCCCTGTCGACGCGCCTTCTGAGGGCACGACCCGGCCCGCGGGCGCGATGCCGCCCGCCGGAGGCGCGCGTCCGACAGATCCCGCCCAGCCCACGGTCGGTCCCGAAGGCAAGCTATGAACCCGTCACAACCGTTCATCATGCGGCCCGTCGCGACCGTGTTGCTTATGGTCGCGATCATTCTGGTCGGGTTCGTCGCCTACAAGCAGTTGCCCGTGTCGGCGCTGCCCCAGGTGGATTACCCGACCATCCAGGTGCTGACCTTCTATCCCGGCGCCAGCCCGGACGTGATGGCGTCGGCCGTGACCGCGCCGCTCGAACGGCAGTTCGGGCAGGTGCCGGGGCTCAAGCAGATGACCTCGACCAGCGCCGAGGGAGCCTCGGTGATCACGCTTCAATTTACCCTTGAGCTGAACATCGACGTCGCCGAGCAGCAGGTGCAGGCGGCCATTAACGCCGCTACGACCTACCTCCCGCCCAACCTGCCCAATCCGCCGGTCTACAGCAAAACGAATCCGGCCGACTCGCCGATCCTCACGTTGGCGCTGACCTCCAAAACGCTGCCGCTCTCGAAGGTGGAGGATCTGGCCGACACGCGACTGGCCCAGAAGATCTCGCAGCTTCCGGGAGTCGGACTGGTGAGTATCAGCGGCGGGCAGAAGCCGGCCGTGCGCGTGCAGGCGAATCCACTGGCGCTCTCCGCGCTCGGGCTGAACATGGAGGATCTGCGGGCAACGATTGGCCAGGCGAATGTCAACCAGGCCAAGGGCAGCTTCGACGGCCCGCGGCAGGCGTACACCATCGGCGCCAACGACCAGATCCTCACCAGCGCGCAGTACAAACCGCTATTCATGAAATACGCCAATGGGAGCGCCGTCACCCGCAACGGCGCCCCGGTGAGGTTGTCGGATGTCGCCGATGTCATCGACGATGCCGAGAACGTCCGCCAGGCGGCGTGGATGAACAAGGTGCCGGCCGTCATCGTCAACATCCAGCGCCAGCCGGGGGCGAACATCATCAGCGTCGTGGACCGGGTGAAGACCCTGCTGCCGCAGCTCAAGAGCTCGCTGCCTTCGTCCGTGGACGTGGCCATCCTGACCGACCGCACGATCACGATCCGCGCTTCGGTGGAGGACGTGCAGTTCGAGATGCTGCTAACCGTCGCCCTGGTGGTCATGGTGATCTTCCTGTTTCTGCGCAATTTCGCCGCCACGGTGATCCCCAGCGTGGCGGTGCCGCTCTCGCTGATCGGGACGTTCGCGGCGATGTATCTGCTCGGCTACAGCCTGAACAACCTGTCGCTGATGGCCCTGACGATCTCGACCGGGTTTGTGGTGGACGACGCGATCGTGATGATCGAAAACATCACCCGCTACATCGAGGAGGGCGAATCGCCGCTGCGCGCCGCCCTGAAAGGCTCGGCGCAGATCGGGTTCACCATCGTCTCGCTGACCATTTCGCTGATCGCCGTGTTGATCCCGTTGCTGTTCATGGGCGACATCGTCGGGCGGCTCTTCCGCGAATTCGCGGTGACGCTCAGCATCACCATCCTGGTGTCGGCCGTCGTGTCGCTGACGCTGACACCGATGATGTGCTCGAAGTTGTTGCGGCACAAGCCCGAAGCGCAGCAGGGCCGGCTGTACCGCATGTCGGAACACGTCTACCAGTCGATCATCGGCTGGTACGGATACACGCTGACCGGAGTTCTCAGGCACCAGTTCATAACGCTGCTGATCGCCATCGCCACGCTTGCGGGGACGATCTACCTCTACGTTTACGTGCCCAAGGGTTTCTTCCCCGTGCAGGATACCGGCGTGATCCAGGGAGTCTCCGAGGCACGGCAGGATGTCTCCTTTGTGGAAATGTCGCGCCGGCAGCAGGTGCTGGCCGAGCAGATCCTCGAGGATCCGGCGGTGGAGAGCCTGTCATCGTTCATCGGCGTGGACGGCACGAACCTGACGCCCAACAGCGGGCGCATTCAGATCAACCTCAAGCCGCTGGAGCAGCGGGGCATCACCGCCAGCGACGTGATCCGCCGGCTGCAGCCGCGCCTGGCGAACGTCACGGGCATCACGCTCTTCATGCAGCCGGTGCAGGATCTCACCGTGGAGGATCGTGTCAGCCGCACGCAGTTCCAATACTCCCTCGAGGATCCCGACGCGGCCGAACTGGCCGCGTGGACGCCGAAGTTCGTGGACAAGCTCAAATTGCTGCCGGAGCTGCGCGACGTGGCCAGCGACCAGCAGAATTCCGGGCGGCAGGCAAAGCTGGTCATCGACCGCAGCACGGCGTCACGCCTGGGAATCACGCCGCAGATGATCGACGATGCCCTCTACGACGCCTTCGGGCAGCGGCAGATCGGCACGATGTACACGCAACTCAATCAGTACCATGTGGTGCTTGAGGTCAAGCCGGAGTTCCGCAGGCGGCCACAGGATCTGTCGAACATCTACATCCGCGCGGCGGCCGGCGGGGCGGTGCCGCTCAGCCAGTTCACGCGCATCGAGGAACTGCCGGCGCCGCTGTCCGTGAACCACCAGGGCCAGTTCCCGGCCGTGACCATTTCCTTCAACCTCGCGCCCGGCGCATCGCTGGGCGAGGCGGTGCGGGCGATCGACGCCGCCAGGAGCGAGATCGGCCTGCCCCTGAGTATTCAGGTCGGCTTCCAGGGAACGGCGCAGGCATTCCAGGCTTCGTTGACCAATGAACCGCTCTTGATCCTGGCGGCGCTGGTGACCGTGTACATCGTGCTCGGCGTGCTCTACGAGAGCTACATCCACCCGATCACCATCCTCTCGACATTGCCTTCCGCCGGCGTGGGCGCGATCCTGGCGATGCTCTTGTGCGGGGAGGAGCTGGGCGTCATCTCGCTCATCGGCATCATCCTGCTGATCGGCATCGTCAAGAAAAATGCGATCATGATGATCGACTTCGCTCTTGACGCGGAGCGCCGCGAGGGCAAGAGTCCGGAAGAGGCGATCTACCAGGCGTGTCTGTTGCGCTTCCG
>JBEKVL010000670.1:0-4072 GCA_049514055.1 Tepidisphaeraceae bacterium
GGAGTTGGAGATTCTCGCATACCAGGCGCGTCTGCAGTCGCTGGCGGTCGAGTTGTCCCGCACCGAGGAGCGGGAACGACGCCAGATCGCGGCCACCCTGCATGATGCCATCGGACACACGCTGGCATTCGTGCTCATGAAGCTCCGGGGGACGCCAGGGGCACCATCGGAGGAAGGCGTGCCGGACCAGATTGAGGAGGCTTGCGGGCTGATCGAGTCGTGTATCCGGCAGGCGCGCTCGCTCACGCTGGAACTGAGCCCTCCGATTCTCTACGAAATCGGGCTGGAGGCCGCCATCGAATGGTTGGCCGAGCGGCTTCAGAGAGAACACGGCCTGACGGCACGAATCCACGACGACGGGCAATCCAAGCCGCTGCCCGAGGAGTTCCGCGCCGTCTTCTTCAGTGCTGCCCGGGAACTGCTCTTTAACGTGGTGAAACACGCCAAGGCGAAGAACGTCGTCATCCGGCTTGCGCGAAGCGGCGATGCGTACGAAGTCGTGATTGAGGACGACGGGATCGGATTCGATAGCAACATACAGGCGTCAAGAAACCCGGGATTCGGTCTCTTCAGCATCCGCGAGCGGATTTCACACCTCGGGGGCCAGTTCGAGGTGGATTCTGCGCCGGGCCGGGGCTGTCGCGTGACTCTCCGGATACCGCTGGCCGGGGGTCAATCCGGCGTGGAGGACAACACATGACGAGAGTACTGATTGTGGACGACCACGACATCGTGCGACAGGGTTTGCGGGGACTGGTCGAGAAGGAACACGACATGCAGGTTGTGGGTGAGGCCGCCGACGGGCGAACGGCCGTCCGGATGGCGGCGGAGCTTTGCCCGGAGATCGCCATCGTCGACATCACGATGCCGCAGTTGAACGGGATCGAGGCGACCCGCCAGATCCGAGCCTGCTCTGAGGGCACCCGCGTGCTGATCCTGTCCATGCACTCCGGGCACCGCTTTGTCGCCGAGGCCCTCAAGGCCGGGGCGTCGGGCTACCTGCTCAAGGAAGCCGTGGTCGGCGAGCTTGTGTCGGCCATACGCAGCGTGGCGAAAGGTCGCGTCTACCTCAGCCCGCAGGTGTCCGACGCCGTGGTCGACGACTATGTCCGACATGTGCCCACGTCGGCCGACGCGGCATTCGGCTTGCTTACGGCGCGCGAGCGAGAGGTGCTGCAGCTCATCGCGGAGGGGCGAACCACCAAAGAGGCGGCACAACTGCTGCGAATCAGCGTCAAGACAGTCGAGACCCACCGGGCCCAGATCATGGCCAAGCTGCGGATTCACAGCGTGGCTGGGCTGACCAAGTACGCGATCCATGAGGGTCTGACGTCTCCGGAAATCTGAGCGGCACAGATCAGGTATTTGGATGCCACATGTCAGGGAATTCCTGATGGGGAACGTTGCCGCCGGCGGCTACTCTGTATCAGGATCACCAGAGTGTCCGGCGTCCTGTCGTCAACTTCCCACACGGCAACAATGTGTTGCTCGCTTGAGACACCGGATTCTCTGGGCAGATCTGCCACGAGCTTCGGCGATGTTCGCCGGGGCCAATAAGGTCTGTCGCGGAGAAGCAGGAAACGTCTCGACACACAGCGAACAGCCTCCAGGTTGACGCTGAACAGCAATCATTATTCCATATTTGATTCGCGTCGATCACGCCGACTGCTCCACCCCGCGACGCATTACGAAAGGAGCGTCTATATGACGCACCGTACTGTTCGCCGCTCCCAGGGTTTCACTCTGGTCGAACTGCTCGTCGTGATCGGTATCATTGCCCTGCTTATCTCGATCCTCCTGCCGGCCCTGAATGCCGCCAAGGAACGCGCCAACCGCGTGAAGTGCGCCTCGAACCTGCGCCAGATCGGCCAGGCCCTCCAACTCTACGCCAACGACAACAAGATGTTCCCGAGGACCTACTACGATCCCTCCCAGTCTACCAGCAGTGGCAACGCCACCACCGACACCACCTTCTTCACCGGTGGCGCCAAGATCGGCATGAACTCCAATCCATTCAACACCACCATTGGTAACGTCGGCAGGAACAACGTCCTGGCCGCCATGTTCCTGCTGGTACGCACAACCGACCTGAACCAGGAAGTGTTCGTCTGCCCCAGTTCCAACCAGGAGAAGGATACCTTCACCGATGGCGGCGGCAACACGCACTCCAACAAGGAAGTTTCCAACTTCACCCAGTCCACGAACGTCTCTTACTCTTTCGCCAACATGTATCCGACCAGCCAGACCAGCGCGGCCGGCGGCATGAGCCCGATTCAGGCGGGTTACAAGTGGTCCGGCAACGTGACGGCCGATTTCGCCATCGCGGCGGATCGTAATGACGGCAAGCCGGCCACCAACATCCAGTCCAACAACCCCCAGAGCGATCAGCGCGGACAGAACAGCCGCAACCATGAGCAGGACGGCCAGAATGTCCTGTACAACGACGGCCACGTCGAATGGGCCCAGACTGCGTTCGTCGGCGCCAACAAGGACTGCATCTACACCGACGCCACCACCACCCAGGTGAATAACGTCTGGCAGCAGGCCAGTCCCAACACCGGCAGCAAGAGCACGACCGGCGTCGAGCCGCAGATCGCTCTCGACACGATTCTCCTTCCGTTCTTCAAGTAATAAAGCTGCCCTTATCGGCATGCCTTGCAGACACACGGCCCGCCCCCGTCACCACGGGGGCGGCTTGTTGTTGATAGATTGAACACAACAGGTCATGAGACAGGCCGCGTGGACGCTGCCAGCGTCAAGGACACCATCCACGAGGATGCCACCCGGACAACGGTGGTGTTCCAGGGGCGCGAAGTGATGACACTACGGCTTTTCGAAGTCGCAAATCAGGGAATCCCCGAGAAAGGACGGGAGAGTAGTTGCGTCTCTATAAACAAACCGCCATCGTCGTGTGTCCGAGGCCAATCAAATCTTGCGCGCGTGTCGCAGGAGAGCAGGACGAGGCATTTCGGCAATTGATTTCGGAAGGAACGACTCATGTCTACACAGTCCAGAATGCTGTCGCATCGGTCATCGAGAAAGCCCATCTTGCGAGCCAGTGGCCTCGCGCGCCGACAGGCAGGATTTGCGAATTCCCTGCTGGAATTCCTTGAGGAACGCAGGTTGTTGTCGGGCAACATCCCGACTGCGGTCGACGACAACTATTCAACATTGGAGGACAATGCCTTGATCGTGGCTGCCTCCGGCGTGCTGGCGAACGACACGGACCCGGAGAGCGACGCGCTGACGGCCGTGCTTGTGGACGGACCGACCCACGGCGGGCTCACCCTCAACCCGGACGGCTCGTTTACCTATACGCCAGCCGAGAACTTCAACGGCGCCGACAGCTTCACCTACAAGGCCAACGACGGCACTGGCGACAGCAACGTCGCCACCGTCTCCATCACCGTCAACCCCATCAACGACCTGCCGGTGGCCGCAAACGACGCATTTGCCACCGACGAGGACACGCCGCTGGTCATCGCCGCCCCGGGCGTGCTGGCCAACGACATCGACGTCGATGGCGACGCGCTTACGGCCATTCTGGTTGATGGTCCCGCCCATGGAACGCTCACGCTCAACCCGGACGGCTCGTTCACCTATACCCCGGCCGAGAACTTCTACGGTGCCGACAGTTTCACATACAAGGCCAACGACGGCACCGGCGACAGCAACGTCGCCACCGTCTACATCACCGTCAACCCCGTCTACGATCCGCCTGTGGCCGGCAACGACCTGTTCGCCACCGACGAAGACACGCCGCTGGTCGTTGCCACCCCGGGCGTGCTGGCCAACGACACCAACATCGATGGTGACACGCTCACGGCCATTCTGGTTGACGGTCCAGCCCATGGAACGCTCACGCTCAACCCGGACGGCTCGTTCACCTATACCCCGGCCGAGAACTTCTACGGTGCCGACAGTTTCACATACAAGGCCAACGACGGCACCGGCAACAGCAATACCGCCACGGTGAACATCACCGTCAATCACGTCAATCACTTGCCCGTGGCCAACAACGACGCGTTTGCCACGGACGAAGATACGCGCCTGGTGATTGCCGGCCCCGGCG
>JBEKVL010000671.1:0-4061 GCA_049514055.1 Tepidisphaeraceae bacterium
CGAACCGTTTCGTCGATATCCCCATGCGGGCCCCCTGGCACCTATGACGCCTTGACCGCGCGAATGGGAAGGGAAACAACCAGGGCAAAGATCGCCACAAAGGAGAAGAGTAGAGTCGAGGTGCGACGCGGAACGAGTTCGTTTCCGCACCCCGCACATCGAACCGGACAGCCCCAGCCAGAGGTCCCATGCATTTTGGGGCCTGAAAACAGTTTGCCCGTCCAAAGTGCCCGGTCAGAAGCCGAGCCCCGGGCCGTCGAGCAGTCCCGTGCCCAGCGTACCATCAGTGATTTCAAACATGGCGGGGAAACGCCTGGCCCAACCGGCGTTGCCCGCCGGACAATACTGCCGGCCGTTGCCTTCGATGGCGGCAACCCCCGGCACCCTGGCCGCCAGGCTGGCGGAGTGCAGGAACGACATCCCGGGGCAGGTGAGATCCTGCACGCAGAGAAACATCCCGTACTTCTGCGCCGCGGCGCCCATCAACAGCGCGCCCGTGTGCCCCTTGCACGCCTTCAGGGCCACGCCCGAGTAGCCCAACTCGCGGCTGGCCAGCAGGCTTTCCAGATCGACCAAGGATTCGTCGATCACCACGGGCTTGATCCGCGCGGCGCGGTGCATGCGGTTCTGCGGGTTGGCGCGCAGGTCGCGGTGGGTCGGCTGTTCGATGTATTGCAGCCGCGAAAAGGCCGGCGGTGATCGCTCCTCGATACGGGCGAGGAAATCGAGCACGTACTCGACGTTGCCGCATTTCTCGTTGAAATCGGCCGAATAATACCACTCGGTGCAACCGCGGGCCGCCTGCGCCTCGGCGGCCACCCTCTCGATCGAGAGCACCCGTTCTATGTCCCACGGCAGGTCGTCGCCGTTGAGCTTGATCTTCAGGTGCGTCAGGCCGTCGTGGGCGATCCATTCGCCCAGGGTCTCGGGCAGGCCGTCGTTGAGCCGGACGGAAATCTCGGCATCCGTCAGCGGGTCCAGCGCGCCGACCAGGTGATAAAGGGGCATCCGCGGCTTGGGGCGCCGCAGCGTGTAGCGGTCGAGGTACTCGCCGGCAAACTCGCCGGTCAAGTAAGACGAGAGGTCTTGATTGACGAATTCCGGCCCCAGCAGGTTGTAGGCGCTCTCGCCGAGGGCCTTGCCGTAGGCGTCGTGAATGGCGGCTTCCAGAGGGCTGGCCGCCACCAGTTGCGCCAGCGCCGGCATTTGCTCAGTCAGCCCAGCCGCCGCGGTGACCTCATCGGCCGCGCGCCGGTAGGATTGCGCCAGCTCGTGCGTGACCTCCAGCGGATGGCCGGTCCCGCGGTAATCGTTCGCGCGGTGCACCAGGCGCCGCCCCAATTCGACCATCGCGGAAAGCGTCTTGTCAGCAGGCGTCTGCCGGCTCGGCCACGCCCAGATGTTGCCCATCGGCATCGATCCGGCGCCCTGCCCGCGGCGGCCGTTGCGGGTTTCAACCTCCACGGTCACACCGAGCAACACAACGTCGGTCACTACGCGACCGCCGAACTTGGCCGGCATCCGGTAGCGGATGTATTGCGTGCTCGCACTCGCCCCGCACAGGCGGATATCGGTTGCCTTGGACATTGGCAATCTCGCGTTGCTCTATTGCGGCAGAGGTTTCCCTTTGGTTTCGGGAGCCAGCCAAATCAAGAACATTCCCGCGACATAAACCAGGCTCATCGTGGCGCATGCCCGCGGATAACTATTGTCGAAAAACTGCATCAGATTCGCCGTCCCCAAGACGCCGAATATCGCGAAAATGCGGCCGAAGTTGTAGCTTATCCCCTGACCCGTGGCGCGGACGCGGGTCGGGAACAACTCGGGCAGGTACAGCGGCAGCCACCCATAGAACGAGGAGGCGGCGCAGCCGGCGACCCCCGCGGTAAACACAAAGAACATGTTGTACTGGTCGAGGACGCGGTAGAGAAACTGGCAAACCAAGAGCGAGAACAGGCACATGCCGAAGTAAGCCGGGCGGCGGCCGATCTTGGCGCCGATCAAGGGGCTCACCAGGCCGCCAACGATGGCTCCCACCGAGATTGCGGCCAAGACCATCCCCTTGGCGAAATGGTCGGGGGGATCGCCGGCACGGGCCAATTGGTCGGCCCACGTTGGCAGGAAAGCGTGAACGCAGCCCCAGGTGCCGATAAGGGCCACCGACGCCAAGGCGATCGCCATCAGCGTCGGACGAACCAGCCGCGTGGTAAAGATTTCACGGAGCGGACGAGCCGCCGAGGCCCGCACCGACTGCTGCCATCGCTTGGATTCGGGAATGGCCGTGATGATCACCGCCGCGAGCACGGCCGGCGTCGCGCAAACCAACATCGTCCACCGCCATGACGCGGGAGTCACCGCAAAACAGGCAACCAGCCCGCCGATGAGCAGATATCCCACGTTGCTGGCCGCGCCGATAACACCGGCCAATAGGGGCCGGAACTTTTCAGGCCAGCACTCCACGATCATGGCGACGCCCAGGGCCCATTCCCCACCCATCCCCAGCGCCGCCAAAAACCGCAAGGCGGCCAGTTGCCGGGGGCCGGTGACAAAATAGCACGCGCCGGTGAAGGCCGAGTAGGCCAGGATGCTCAGCGCCATCGAGCGGACGCGGCCGATGCGATCGCCCAGCCAGCCGAAGACCAGTCCTCCGCAGGCGGCGCCCAGGAGGAACATCGCCATGACGTAGGAGATCCACCTCGCCACGGCGGCTTCGTCGGCTCCCGCCGGACCCAGCAGGTCCTGCAAAACAGGTCGCCCAACCGCGGAAAAAAGACCGATTTCCATGCCGTCAAACATCCAACCCAAAAACGCCACAACGAGGATCAGCCATTGGCTCTCATTGGGGCGAGCATGCTCTTGGGCGGCCGAGGGAACCTCGATCAACGGGCGGTCTTGGCTCATGGGGCGTATCGCCGGGTCAGGGGACATCGACTTCGCGCCAATTGGGACGATTGCCGGTCTGGAGCCGGCCACTGCGGCAGAGGTCAGTTCTTCGCCGATTGCCCTGGGTTGCACTGCGCCGGGCCATCGCACTTCTCGCACTCGGGCAGCCTGGCCCCAGGCATGTCCTGCCGGGGGTTGGCCTTGAGCAGCTCGGTGACGGGCTCGAAGGTCTTGAGGATCTTCTGGTAGTCCGGATCCGTGGCGTCGGCGAAGACGGCCTTGCCGCACTGCTGCGTCCCGCCGGCGCTCTTGGCCAAGGGGGCCAGGAGGAAAGCGTTGTTCTCCGGGTTGGTGAAGCGGACCCGTTTCATGAGCGAGGCGGCTGCCGGACTGTGCTTGCCGGCTGGTTTGGCGGGCGAAGCCTTGTGGCATTCGGCACACCGCCTGGCAGTCACCTCCGCCAGCGTGGCCGCCAGGGTCGGCGCCGCCAACGCCCGACCGCCACCCAGGTTCGGGTGCGTCGTGGTGGACGTGCCGTAGTAGGGCACGTTGACGTCGATCCACGCCAGGATCCGCTGCCGCTCGTCGGCGCCGAGGGAGACGCGCGGCTTGCCCTGCTCGTCGGGATGGCCTGCCAGGACCAGGTCGGCCAGCGGACTCTGGGGCGAGCCCCAGGTCTTCGGGTCAATGTGGAGAATGTTCGCTTCCGTGCCGTTCATCGTGGAGATCCAGCTCACATAGGGGCTGCCACTCCGCCAGGGGACGCCGTTGACGCCGGAAAAAGCGCCCTTCTCGTATGCCAGCACGTCGTACGAAATGTTGAACCACATGGTTCGATCGCCGCTGAGATCGATGTCCTTGGGCTGCTCCTTGGCGTTGTGGCACGCGACGCAGTGCTTGTCCAGCACGGGTTGCACGATCGAGGCGTAGTCGAACCCGCCGGTGCCCCACTCCGGCGGCACGAGGTCCTGCGCCGACGCGACGACCGCGCTGGGCAGCTTCTGCACGCGGCCGGTCGAACTCCGCGGCTCGTGGCATCCGACACAGCCCTGGACCTCGCCGGGCATGAGGTGGGTGAAAGTCCGCATCCGCTGTACGGCCCGGCCCTCGGCGTCCAGCGGCAGGAAGTAGATCGGCGCGTTGGCCGGAACCTTGAAGGCCGCGGAGCCGTCCTCCTT
>JBEKVL010000672.1:0-4048 GCA_049514055.1 Tepidisphaeraceae bacterium
AACGCGGCGATCGTGCGAGCGAATGACGGAATTCGAAACTCGAATGACGAATCAAGTCCAAAGCGTCAATGACAAAGACGGTGATCGAAAGCAGCTTTGAGCATTCGTCATTCGGATTTTATTCGGCTTTCGGATTCGGAGCTTCGGAGTTCCCTGACTCACACTCGCCACGGCGCCCGGCACGTCTTGCTCAGCATCCGATTCGCCGTCTCATCATTGACGAACTGCTCCTTCTTCGGATCCCACTGCAATTCCCGGCCCAGCCTTGCTGCGATATCGACGAGGTTGCACGCGGTTGTCGCCCGATGCCCGCTTTCGGCGTCGACGATTGTTGGCCGGCGGGAGCGGATGCAATCGAGGAAATTGCGGTGGTGTTCGGGGCTTTCGTAGAGATGGATTTCGCCGGGGAGGATCGTCGATTTCAGCAGGCTCTTAGGTTCGGCGTCAAGCCGGCCGCGGTCGACGAAGACCCAGCCCTGGTCGCCTTCGAAGCGGATCCCCATGGGGTTGGGCGCGCCGTTGGATGAGAACGACACGGGGATGCCGCCGGGATAGAGCAGCGTTGCGTGCCAGGAGACGGCATCGTCGATGAGCCCATCGGCCGGGATGTTGGCCGCGGAGCAGTGAATCTCGGTCGGGCCGGACAGGTCCGCGCCCATGCCCCACTGGGCGATGTCGACGTGATGCACGCCCCAGCCGGAGAGGAAGCCGATTGTGTAGTCGGAAATATAGTACCAGTAACACGCGCGGTCGCCGCGCTCGACGCGCTCCGGCGAGAATGGCCTGACCGCCGCGGGGCCTTGCCAGAGATCGTAGTCAAAGCCCTCCGGCACCGGCGTGGTTGGGAAGTTGACGCCGGTCTTGATCCCGCCGTTGATGCCCGGCACGCCGACCTTCACGCGCAGCAGCCGGCCGATGCGCTGGTTCCGCACCAGCTCGCACGCGAAGCGGAAGAACTTGTCCGAGCGCTGCTGCAATCCCGTCTGAAACACCCGCCCATAGGCCGCGGCCGTGTCGGCCATGGCCCGGCCTTCGGCGATCGTGTGCATCATCGGCTTCTCGCAATACACATCCTTGCCGGCCTTCATGGCGGTGATGGCCATGATCGCGTGCCAGTGGTCGGGCGTACCGATGCAGACGGCGTCGATCTCCGGCCGGGCAATGAGTTCGCGGAAGTCATGGTGGGGCGTGCAGATGTTCTTCGCGTAGTGCTTGTTGACGCGGTCGGTCAGCGAGGTTCGCCGTTCCACGACCGGATCGGCGATGCCGACGATCGAGCAGTCATTGCACCCGAGCAGCGTCGGCGCGTGGTAGTTGCCGTTGATGTTGCCCGCGCCGATCAGGCCGATGTTGATGCGGCTGGATGGTGCGTTCTGGCCGAAGACATCGGCGGGAATGAAGAGGGGGGCCGTGGAGGTCGCGAGGATCGCTTTCATCAGGTTTCGGCGGGTTGTCATGGGACTCCTATGGATGGTCAATGCAAGATGCAAAGTGAAAAATGCAAAATGAAGCAGGGAAAAGGGAGTCGTCATGCTGAGCGTACTCGCGAGGAATCTGGCTTTGGGCTCCGCGGCCAGATCCTTCGCGAGTACGCTCAGGATGACGGTTTGTGGTCACGATAACGCTCCCGGAAAAATAATCATGCCCAAATCCGCCGGCTATTTCTTCTTCGGCATTGCCGGTGGCGGCAGCGGCCCGTCGTCGAAGACCTCCAGCTCGCGGATGGCCGGTGAGTGGCCGTAGTAGCCGGTGATTCTAAGTTCGAGCGACTTGGCCGGGATGGCCCGCGGGAACTTAATCAGCAGTACATTATTGTCATAGACGGCACCCTTAATCTGCTGGACAGGCCTGTCGTCGGCCAGGATCGTGAAGTCTTTCGGCGCGAAGTTGTGGTGCTGGTAGCCGGTGATGCGGATGGCATGCATGGGCACGGCCGCCGGCCAGGTGAGCACCAGACGGTACAGCGACTGGTCGTCGGTCTTGTCCCAATATGTGTCGTAGTCGCCGTCGATGGCGGCGGCTTCGCCACTGGAGTCGCCGTCGTCCTGCAGCCCGTCCGGCGAAGATGCCTTGGCCCCGCGGGCCAGGTTCGTCGCGGAGTTGCACCGCCCAAGGGCGTCGGCGATCAGCTTCTTCTCTTCATCGCGACGGGCCAGCGGGGCGAGTTTACCGAGCAGTTCGATGGCGGCCGGCTTGTTGTGCAGCGACGGGTTGGTGGCCAGCCGCACCAGGCCGCGGATGGCCAGCACATTGTGGGTTACGTTGTCGGTCTTGGTCGCGAGGCCGAGCAGGTCGGACTCGGCCGCCGCATCGGGCCAGTCGCTGAGGGAGCGAACGGCGGCGTCCTTGAGCGTCGCATCAGCGAGTGCTTTGCGGACTGCGTCCAGACTGGCCGGCGAAGGCGCACGTGTGAGCAAACGCAGGATGGTCGCCTTGGCGCCCTGGGGCGCGGCATCAAGCGACTTGAGCAGCAGGTCGGGGTCGGGCTTGGATGACACCAAAGCACCCAGAATCGGCTCAAGGGAACTGCGGGCCTCGTCGTCGGGGAGCTTGGCCAGCGTGGCCAGAAGCGCGGTGAGGTCGCTTGGCGTCACGAGCCCTTTGAGTGCGGTAATGGCCGCCATCCGCACGTCGCGCTCCGGCGATGCCGCGAGGTCGGACAGAACCGGTGCCGCATCGGCGATCTGGCGGGCGGTGACGATGGGGATCAGGAACGCCTGTGTGGCCGGCGGGGCGAGCTTGAGAGTGGCGAGAATGGCTGCGTTGCTTGCGGGCGCATGGAGACGCTGGAGCGCGCCGGCGATCGCCGGGCGATCCGGCTCGGATTTGGCGTACCGTTCCATGAGCGTGACGACGACGGTAGCGTCGGCAACGGCCGGGAGGGCCTCATAAGCGGCCGCGCGCGTGGCCGGGTCCGCGTCGGACGTCGCAGCCATCACAGCGGGGCAGGCGGCCGCATCGCCGCGCCGGCCCAGCGCGTTGATGAGCAGCGGGCGATTGGCCACGGGCACCGTGGCGATCGCTTTGGCGTATTCAGCGGTCTGGTTGTCGCGTATCCTGGCAATCGCATCGGCTGCGGCCGCTGCGGCCTGGATGTCCGGGTCGGCGAGGGTCTTCAGCATCAGATCCTTCGAGGGTTCAGCCGAGAGCAGTCCCCGCAGGGCGGCGATGCGGACAGGGCGGCTGGGTGGTGGCGAGAGTTCGGCAATGCTCGAGAAGGCCACGGGAAATCGCTTGGCTTGAGCCCAAGCCAGCATCGCGTGATCTATGGCCGCGACCGCCATCGCATCGCTTTTCTTACGTGGCCGCAGCATCGTCAATACGGTGAAGGCGTCGGGCGAGTGAATATGGCCGAGCGCCTCGATGGCCGCCAGTACAGCCGCTGGATCACTGTGCGTGCCGGCGATGTTGTTTAGGGCGGCCGGCGAAGCGGCATCGCCAATCGCGCCGAGTGAGTTGATGATCCCGACCAGCGTTTGGCCTTTGGCCTCGGGCAGTGTTTCCCGTAGAGCAGCAGCCGACGCATCGCCGCCAATCCGCTCAAGAGCCCGCCGGACGAAGAGCGTCAGATCCTCGTCCAACAGCAGGGGAGCCATGGCCGGCACGGCCGAGCGTTGGCCGATGAGGCCCAGTTGTTCGAGCGCAAACGCCTTGGCATCGTTGGTCGCCTCGCGGGATTTCAGCACCGCGACGAGTTTCCCAGCCGCTATGTCCCGTTTTTCAGTGTCGCTGGAAGATTTCGCAACGATTTCCGCAATCGCCGTCAGCGCCAGCCGGCTGCCTCCAGCGCGATACGCGGGCAGGTCTTTGAACGGATCGGCAACCGTGGCCGCGGCGATCGTCACCCGTCCCGTGGCGGCCCATTCAGTCCCGCGGAGCAGCAGCGCCTGGAAGCCGGGGTTCCGCATCGCCGCAGCGTCGTGACCGAGGATGAGGTGGAAACAGCGGCCTTTGCCGAAATTGCGCCAGTGGGCCACCGGCTCGACGTCGCCCGACCCGCCCTTGGCCCTATCCGAGAACGCCGAGCAGAGCACGTTCAGCTTTCCGG
>JBEKVL010000673.1:0-4043 GCA_049514055.1 Tepidisphaeraceae bacterium
CGTCATCACCGAAAAACCCATGGAGATCACGCTCGAGCGTATCGACCAGATGGACGAGATAGCCAAGAAGAACGGGGTGCGGATTGCCGGCATCTTCCAGAACCGCTGGAACGTCGCCAACCGGGCCATGCATGATGCCCGGCAACAAGGCCGCTTCGGGCGGATCGCTTGGGCCGGCTGCTTCACGCCGTGGTATCGGCCGGACAAATACTACCAGGAAGTTCCCTGGCGCGGCACGTGGGCGCTGGATGGCGGGGCGGCCATCATGAACCAGTCGGTCCACGCCATCGACCTGTTGCAGTGGATCGTTGGGCCGGTCAAGAGAGTGTCGGCGTACTCGTCCAGCCGCATTCATCCGAAGATCGAGGCCGAGGACACCGGCTGCTGCGCCCTGGAGTTTGCCAATGGCGGTTATGGCACCATCATGGGCACCACCGCGATGTTCCCCGGCGGACCGGTGCGGATCGAGATTGGCGGCGAAAATGGCACGGCTGTTTCGGAAGGGGGGCTGCGCGTCTTCAAGTTCCGCGACGAGCGGCCGGAGGATGCCCAGCTTCTCGAACAGTTCGTCCCGCCGATGCCGGACATCTGGAAGAAACGGCTGGCCGCGGCCAGCGGGCAGGCCCTTATGGAAAGACTCGGCCTGAACGCCGCTGTCAGCACCGCCGGGGGAGCGAGCAACAAGGACGTGAAGATCGACCTGCATATCAAGAACGTGCGGCATATCCTCGAATGCTGGGAAGCCGGCCGCGATGCGGAGACGAATCCCGCGGAAGCCCGCAAATCGGTGGCTATCGTGCTGGCGTTCTACGAGTCCTCCCGTCGTGGCGGGGATGCCGTCGATGTGAAGTGAGGCGATGCAACTTCCCCACAGGCGGCGCGTCTGTTGGAAAGGAACGACTCATCATGTGCATCAAGACCATTTCTGCCGCCGTTTTTCTCACCGCGGTCTTGGGTGGTTCGGCCGGTGCCGAGCTTTCCCGCCACACGATCCCGGGCAAATGGCTTGATGAATACCTGCCGGAGAAACTGCCCGCTCTCAAACCGCCCAGTTACTTCACCGACCTCGACAAGGCCCGCCAGCAGGCGTTCATGGGCCGGTACAAGCAGGCGTTGATCACCGTCAAACTGGCGAAGTTCGCCGGCCCCAAGGCTGCCTGGGTCAAGGGATATGCCCTGGCCAGTCTTGGGCGGACGGATGAGGCCCTGGACGTTTTAGCCGCCGACAAAGCCGTTGCCGATGATGCCGCCGTGGGGTTGCTCACCGCCCGGATTCATGTCCGCGTCGCCCGCTATGACAAGGCCATCGAGATTCTAAAGGCACTCGTGGCGAAGCAGCCCGATGCCCTGGCTCCGCGATTCCACCTGGGCCTCTATCTCGAACAGTCGGGTGATATCGTCGGCGCCAGGAAGGAATACGACCAGCTTCACGAGCAGTGGTGGGAGAAATGGCGCGGCCAGGAAGCGCGGCTGTTCGAGGATGCCGAATCGCTCACGCTGCTCGGGCGGGCATTCGACCACTGGGCGAGACTCAACGGCAAGTACGCCGGCAATCCCGACCTGCAGAAGCTCATTCTCAAGGCATTCGTGCAGGCGTACGACATCGTCGATCGCTCATATTGGCCGGCCCATGTGGCGGCCGCCGAGTACTTCCTCTCGCATGAAAACGGCGCCGAAGCCGCCAAGGAACTCACCGCGGCTCTGGCGGCCAATCCGAACGATGCCCACACCCGCGTTCTCACGGGGTATATCGCCCTGGCCCAGTTCAATTTCGATGGGGCGGACGCGGCCATCGCGGCCGTCCGCAAGGTCGATGCCGGCAATCTGGAGTGTACCATTCTCGAAGCACGCAGCCTGCTTCATCAGCGTATGCCCAAGGAGGCCGAAAAGGTCATTAGAAGTATTCTTGACAAGCACCCCGGCTACGTCGACGCCCTGGCGTTGGCCGCGTCGGCCGCGGCACTGCAGATGAAGGACAAGGATGTTGAGCAGAGTCTCGTGAAGATCGAGAAGCTCGATCCGCACAATGCCTCTGCCTGGTTCGAGCTTGGCGAACACCTTGGCGCGATGCGGCAGTATCCCCGCGCCGAGAAAATGTACGAGAAGGCCATCGATCGCGCGCCGTGGATGAGCGAGGCCCGCAACGGTTTGGGATTGCTGCTCACCCAGAGTGGCGATGAGGACAAGGCCAGGATCGTGCTGGATGCGGCCTACGCCTACGATCCATTCAACTATCGCACGATCAACTACCTCCGCCTGCTCGACCGCATGGCCAGGATGGACCATGTCGAGAGCAAAAACTTCGTGCTGGTGTTCAGCCGCAAGCGCGACCCGATCATCGACCTGTATGTGCCGGAATACATGGAGAGCATCTACGCTGACGTCTGCGGCATCTTTAAGCACCAGCCGGAGTTGAAAACTGTAATCGAGATCTTCCCGACCCACGAACAGTTCTCGGCCCGCGTGACCGGCGCTCCGTGGATCGGCACTGTCGGCGCCAGCACCGGCCGGGTTATTGCCCTGGCCACGCCCGCGCCTGGCGAGGGCAACACCATGGGTTCATATAACTGGGCCCAGGTGTTGCGGCACGAGTTCACGCACACCGTCACGCTCTCGGCCACGGAGAACCGCATCGGCCACTGGATGACCGAGGGCCTGGCCGTGATGGAAGAGCGCTCGCCCATGCGCTGGGAATGGGTGCCGATGCTCTACAACGCCGTGAAGAACAAGCAACTGTTCTCGATGGAGAGCCTGACCTGGGCGTTCGTCCGGCCCAAGAAGCCGAGCGATCGCCCCCTGGCCTATGCGCAGTCCGCCTGGGTGTGCCAGTACATCCAGGAGAAGTGGGGCCGGCCGGCGCTGCTGAGGATGATGGATGAGTTCCGCCAGGGACGCGTGCAGGAAGACATTTTCCCCGGTGTGCTCGGCGTGCCGATCAAGTCGTTTGAGTTGGAGTTCACCGCCTGGGCCGAGCAGCAGGTCAAAGGCTGGGGCTACGACGAGGCAACAAGCAAGAAGTACGCGGAATTACGCGATAAGGCTGAGGCGATGTTGCAGACCAAGCAATACGCCGAAGCCCTGCAAGCCTGGGAGGAAATCCGCACGATCCGGCCGATGGATCAGTTGCCCTACCAGCGCCTGGCGTTCCTCTACCTCAACAAGGGCGACATCGAAAACGCGAAGAAGTGCCTCCTGCGTCTGCACCAGACGACGGTAAAAGACAATCGGTTTGCCAAGCGCCTGGCCCGCCTCTGTCTGGATAACAACCAGCTCGACGAGGCCAGGAAGTATGCCCTGGAGTCGATCTACGTCGATCCCTACGATCTTCCCGCACACGAACTGATGCTGGAAGTCGCCCGGAAAGCGCAGGACGCCAAGGCGTTAGAGCGCGAGGAGAAGGTGCTGCCGGTGCTCAAAGCGTTTCGGGATCAGCTTCGCAAGGATGCGCTGATGCCCGGGGCGCCGACGCCGTAGCCGGGACTCATGGGAAGGATATCGTTTTCAACCTCGTGCAGCATCCGGATCGGCGGCCGTCAAAAAGGTCCTTGAGCGGGTGTTTCGATCTGGTGGGATTGATCGTTGACTATGCCTCGCTGCGCGAGGAAGATCGGGATTATGCGGTACAGGATTACCATCGAGCCCGACGAGGCTGGAGTGTTTGTGGCTGAGTGCCCGGGTCTGCCAAAGTGCATTTCACAGGGCGACACCCGAGATGCGGTCATTGTCGACATCCGGGACGCCAGTCGGGAGTATACTGCCAGCCTGGAAAAGCACGGCGAGCCTGTCCCGTTTCCGATTACGGAAGAGATCATTGAGGTCTGACCAAATCCTTGCAAACCCACCCCGCCCGGATTACCTTTCCAATCGTCAGTCGTCTGAACCGCGGATGACACTTCCACAAAAAAGGAGAGCCAACCATGATCCCGCTTGCAGACCGTATGTCACTGGTGTCCGAGTCGATCACCCTGGCCGTGGGCGCCAAGGCCAAGGCCATGCAACGGCAGGGGATTGACGTCGTCCTCTTCGGAGCCGGCGAGCCCGAC
>JBEKVL010000674.1:0-4042 GCA_049514055.1 Tepidisphaeraceae bacterium
ACCCGACACCGGCGACTGGCCTGGCAAGAACCGGCTGACGGCGAATCTCGGGTTATACTTCATCCTAGACGGCCGCGACCAGGAAGGGCTGCTGCGCCTCCACGAAGCTGAAGCGAGCTTCGAAGCCAGAGCACAGTGGGAAGACTTGGCCAGCGCACTGACGAATGAGGCGGCTTGTCTGCGAGTTGCCGGCCGATCCGACGACGCGGACGTGATCCAGAAACGCGCCGACGAAGCGTTGCGAAAAGCCGGCGTGGCCAGTATTGGGCGGCCGGGCACAACACGATCCCCCGGCTGACCAACCGGATCATGCAACGCTTCCGGCCCTACCGTGGTTTGCATTCGGCAGTCGCCGCGGCGATCAGCCGCTGGCGGTGGAATAGACGGCCATGAAGAAGGCGAGGTAGACGAAGCCGACGATGGAACCGACAACAATGGTCATGATCGGCTCGATGAGGAGCGTCATACGCTTGATGAACGATTGAAGCTGCTGCTCGTGGAAGTCGGCGACCTTCCTCAGGACGCTGGTAAGCGTGCCGGACTGCTCGCCGACGGCCACCATGCGGTGAAGCATGGGCAGAAACTCCCGCCCGGCCGCCAGCGGCACGGCCAGGGTGTTACCAGCCAGCACGGAGCGGCGGGCCTGTTCGACACGTCGGGCGATGGCTCGGTTTCTCATAAGCCCCCCGGCGGTCTCCAGGGCGGTCAGGACCGGGACACCCGCGTCGAGGAGCATGCCCAGGCCGCGGGCGAACATGGTCGTGCCGGCCAGGCGAAAGAGCTTGCCAACGATGGGGATCCTCAGCAGAATCGTGTCCATGATCAGGCCGGCCGGGGGCCACCGATGGAGCAGGAACAGACCCGCGATCACCGTGGCGCTGACGATGGAGATGGGCATGAAGTAGGTGTTGAGGAAGTTGGAGGTGACAATGAGGGCCTGGGTTACGGCGGGGAGCTGGCGGTTCTGCGCCACCAGGAACTGGGAGATTTCGGGGATAATCTTGATCATCAGGAACGCGGCCACGGAGACGGCCAGCAGCGTGGTGATGGCCGGATACATCAAGGCGGAAATGAGGGTGATCAGCAGGTTGCGTTTCCGCTCGAGCTGCTCGGCGGCCTGTTCGAGGACGAGTTCGAGGTTACCGGATATCTCGCCGGCTTTCACCAACTGAATGACCAGTTGCGGGAAACGATTACCGTGGCGGGCGAGGGCGTCGGCGAACGGCAGACCGGCGGATATCCGGTCATGCACATCCTGCCAGATGGCCGCCATGCGTGCGCGACGAGACTGTTCGACGCAGGTCTTGAGTCCGGCCAGCAGGGTCAAGCCGCCCTGGAGCATGTTGGCCAGCATCCGCAGGCCCAGTTCAATATCGAGACTGGTGGGGGGCAGGATGCCGCGGCGTAGCTTCCGCGCTGCGGGCGTGGCCGGCGCATCGCTCGGCGCGGCATTGACCAAAGACAAACCTCGGGTACGGAGCGCCCCTGCCAGGGCCGTCGGCGTATCGGCGGCCTGTGCTCCGTTGTGCCATTTGCCGGAGGCGTCTCGGGCGGTGAACGTGAAGGTGGGCATGGGTCTGTGGAATCCGTGTGTTGCAGGAGGCTTCAGGGGTTGTAGTGCGGCAATACCAAGTCTGGCACTGTCTGGCTGCCGCCGGTGGCGGTCACGTTCAGCGTGCTCGTGAAGTACACGGGTCCGGTCGTGGAGTTGGGAGGCAAGGCAACCTGATTCGCGAAATTCGCCGAATTAACCCGGCTCGAATCGACAACATACGCTTTCAAGACGCGTGGGCCGATCGAGATCCTGGTATTCGCGAGAACGTATGACCAATTGACCGTATCGCTGACCAGAACCGGGATACCAGTGACGGGACGAGGAGTCTGAGTGAGGTCCGGGCCGTAGTAGCACACCCAGACCGACACCGTGACTTTGGAAGATGATGGAGGAGTGTAAGTTGGGTTCGGGGCAGGGCCAGTCGTGTTACTCGAAGCGTCGGTCCCGACGTTCATGGTCACGCGCCCGTAGAATGAGGCGCTCGTGACAAAGCCGCCGCTGGTGAGGCCGCTTGGATTGGGGATCGAGATATCCGCGTTGTATCCGGTCAGGTCTCCCGATCCGCCGTGATTTGTATCGGGAAGGTTGTCAGCGCCCCATGAGGCAATCTGCGCGATGGGGGTGCCATTGGCGCCGATGAGGGCACCGCTGGTGTCGTAGCAGTGAAACGAGTTGCCCCAGCCGTCGCGAATAAAGCTTGGGCCTGCTCCCAGTCGCAGATATGGACCCTTCCATCCCACGCCAATAAGCACCGTTGGATCGCCGTTGGACTGAACGAACGCAAACGCGGGGATGCCGTTCTGCTGCAGCAATTCATTGAGTCCATCTCCTGGGACAGACGCATCGCTGGCCGAGACAAGGAAGTTCGGGAGCCGGCCGGTATCGGCCACGAAGCCGCTGACCATGGCCGACCCATCCGGCCCGCGCAGATTGGGTGGGCCGATGATGGCATTGCGAATCTCGTCGAGGGCCCGCGTGGTTTGCTGATAGCGCGCCTGGCTCTGCAACCCGTTCACCGAACGTAGTGCCACCGTGGTCATCGCGGCCAGGATGGCCAGCGCGACCAGCAATTCGACTAGAGAGAACGCCGAAGATTTGCGTTGCATGATTCCTCTGATTCGGTCTTTGGTACTCACAAGAACAAACCACATCGACACGGTCGTCTCACGGCTGATATGCGTCCACATGATTGATGAACAGCACAATGTCATCGCCGCGCGCCGCGCGCGGCGGATAGGGCGTCCCCGAGTAGTCCCGGGGCGTGTCGAGGATGCCGTTCGGACCCGCCGAGACCAGCCGGATGAAGCAATTGTTGGCATCGGGCGTGCCATCGGGGACGCCGATGGTCGATCTCTGCAGGATGATCGGGTTTCCCCAGGGATCGAGCAACGCCGAATCACCGCCGATGCCGTATGCGCTCGTGAAGTTCCGCGTATTGTCGACCGTGTAGCTCCCGTTTGCGTTCAGAAGATACGGGCCGCGCCAGCCGCGCCGGCTGTCCCGATTGAAGGTGGCCAGCGGATTTCCGGGCGGAAACGGGTTCCTTACGAGGTCGGCGAGAGTTGTCGGCCACTGCCCCGTGTCGGCCAGATACCCGGGTATTTCAGGTGTCCCCACGATCGCGTCGCGGATGTGGGCCAGACTGGCATTAGCGGCCGTCACCTTGCTTGATGCCAGATAATGTGCCACATTGGGCACCATCGCGCCAGCGATGATCGCCATGACGGCCACCACCACCACCAGTTCCAACAACGTCAGGCCACGGCGGCTTTTCAAAACAGGCCGGGTGAACGACATCGACGCCTCCAGTCCGATGCGGGCCGCAGGCGGCCGCGCCGAAGGAAGAACGAAAAAGACAAAGGGACGCATCGGTGTGTTAAGCCGATGCGCCCATCTCACACCCCTCCTGCATCCACAGTCGCTAACCATAGGCGGCTCCTGTGTTGGAGTGAGGCGGTGGCGATAGATTACCGGACTCGGTCGGTCTGGTACTTCGCCAGGGACTGGGTGATAAGCCTGCCATCCGGACCCAGGGCGCCGGCAGTCGCGGCGGCGGTTCCGGCAGTGACTCCGGCAAAGGTCGCGCCGCTGAGGGTGCCCGTATAGGTCGCAACCGTGGTGCCGTAGACCTTCAGCAGGAAGACGGGACGCCCGTACGAGGCCGGGTTCTTCGTGAAAAGAACCGGAGCGCCGACCGCGGTCTTTCCGTTGGTCTCGGTGTTCGTGCCATCGCCGATGGCAGCAAGGAATGATTTGTCCAGCGGCGCACCGGCCGGGCTCAGCTTGTCCAAGCCGTAGACGCCGATGTAGATCGGCCAGGTATTTTTGGTTTGATCAGTTCCGCTGGGGAGTGTGATTTGTGCAACATTGCTGCCGCCAGCGGTGGCGACGCTGTTCAGCGAAGTGAAAGCATCATTCGCCGAGGTGACGGTTGGATCTGCATCGAAGAAATACGCCGCAGTGTTGCCGGTCGAGTCAAACGTCAAC
>JBEKVL010000675.1:0-4036 GCA_049514055.1 Tepidisphaeraceae bacterium
ACGGCGGAAAGTCCTTGAGATTGAGCTTGGCCAGAACCTCCTGGATGCCGAGTTGTTTCTGCTGCACGATGAGGTCGTAATCGGTGCGATCGAGCTGGACAAGTACTTCGCCGGCTGTGGCGCGGTCGCCGACGTCCTTGAAAACATCGCTGACGCGGCCGGAGACCTTGGCGGAAATAGTGGTCTCCTCGTCGCCCCAGAGCGTGCCGAGGACGTCGGCGGTGCGCTGCGTCGGTTCAACCTTCACCCTGACGAGGACGACGGGGACCGGCTCGGTGGAGACGGCCGCGGGACGGAGGATGTCGGAATCCTCCTTCTTGCAGCCGGCGAGGCAGAGGAGAAAGGCGAAGCAAGAAGCGACGAAGCAACGGACGTGGGAAGGCATCGAGGCACGGAGGCAGACCTTTGGAGTATTCAGGGCAGGCTCCGGCACGGAGGGGCGGAGAGGGGAAGACGCGGAGGGAAAGACGCGGCAGAGGCGACGATGGTTGGGCCAGGCAGTCATGTCACAGTCATTATACGGTTTGACGCATTCCCCACCACCCATACAATGCCCGCCGCAACGAGGATTTGCCAACAACGTCACCATGAAGAAACCAATCTCCGCCATGACTTCGTACCTTCGTGCCTTCGTGCCGCAGTTCTTCCGCCCCTCTGTGCCTTCGTGCCTCCGCGCCTTCGCGCCTCTGTGCATACTCGCTCTCCTTACTACCGGATGCAAAATCGACCAGAAGGCCGAGGTCGCGACCTACCGGCAGGTGATCGACAAAGACACGCAGGTCGTCGATTTCATGCCGGGGCAAGCGCTTTCGCTGGAGCAGGCGCTGGCGCTGGCCAACCAGCACAACGAGCGGCTGGGTCTGCGCGGCGAAGACTATCTGCAAGCGCTGATCGCGAAGGACCGGGCGGCCGCCACGTTCCTGCCGACGGTGGCCCTCGCCCCTTCCTACTTCGTGGAGAAATCATCGCACTCGGGCGCCTGGCGCGACGACCACCATGTGGACGTGCCGGTGAATGCCAGCGCCAACCTGTTCAACGGGTTCTCCGACCTGGCCCGCTACCGGGGGTCGGAACACAACATCGTGATGCGCCGGGCAATCCTGCTGGATGCGCAGGCGGCCGTGCTGCTGGATGTGGCCAACACCTACTATCAGATTCTGAGTTCGGAGCAGCTCGTCGTGGTGCTGAAGAACTCGCTGGTGGTGCAGGAGGAACGTGTGCGCGACATGCGCGGACGAACCGCGGCGGGCATGGCCCGGCCGCTGGATTTGGCGCAGTCGGAAGCTCAGGCATCGCAGACGCGAGTGCTGCTGCTGGCGGCGGAGAACGACGTGCGCACCGGACGGACGACGCTCACCTTCCTGGTGGGGGTGGATACGGATGGCAACCCGCTGGTGGACGCAGTGAACGCGCCGCCGCAATTGCCGGAATTAGCGCAGCTGCAGCAGAGAGCGGCCGACCACCGGCAGGATCTGGCGGCCGCGGTCGCCGAAATCGAGGCCGCGAAACAGAGCGTGCAGGCGGCGATCGGGCAGTATTATCCATCGGTGACGCTGAACCTGAACGGTTTCATCTCGCGGCAAAGCATGCCGAGCGAGAGCCAGTGGAACTCACTTCTCTCGGCCAACCTGCCGATCTTCACGGGCGGGACCATCCAGGCCGATGTGCGGACGGCGTGGTCCCTGCTACGGCAGGCGATGCTGTCGGAGTCACAGACGCGCCGGCAGGTGGTCGAGGACGTGACCATTGCATTCCTCAACATCCAGAGCAGCCGCAAACGGCTCGACGAACTCAAGGTGCAGGTGGCCTCCGCGGCAGAGGCGTTGCGGCAGGCGGATGGGGCCTACAAGGCCGGCCTGGGGACGAACTTGGAGCGGCTGACCGCGCAGGACCAGCTTCTGTCGGCGCAGCTTCAGATCACCAACCAGCATTTCCTGCTCAAGCAGTATCACCTGCAACTGCTGCGGGCGATGGGGCAGCTCAGCACGCATCTGCCGAGCGGGCTGACGACGCAGCCGAGCGCAATGCCCACGCAACCGGGTTAAAGGTTCAAGAGGGCAAGGGTTCAAAGGTTCAAGGGTTGTGGCCGCATGAAGCCCCGGAGGGGCGACATATATTAGCCCATGGCGTGAGCCATGGGTAGGCAATTGTATGATGCGGCAAGCCCCGCAGGGGCGAAAGAACACTTCTTTCGCCCCTAGGGGGCTGATCTTCATTTCGCCTTCTTTACCCACGACTTACGTCGTGGGCTAACGTGTACAGCACCTACGGGGCTCAAGAAACTTTACGCTTCCCAGCCCTTGCGATTCTCACGCTTGACGAAGCGGTTGATGTCGGCGTTGTTGGTGACCTTCATGTTGGCCGCATCCCACTCGAGCTTGTTGCCCCTGCCGGCGCGGATGGCCAGACCGCCGAGCAGGATCAGTTCCGTGAGTTTGGCGCCGTACTCGAAATTGGAGACGGCGGGCTTGCCATCGCGGCAGGCGCGGAAGAAGTCGCTATGGTGGCTGCCCTTGATGCGGGGAATGACTGCCGCTGGCACCGGGGTTGCCTTGTGCTGTTCCTCCGGCAGGATGCGGACGCCTCCGCCGTAGCAGCCAGTGTACATGACGCCCTTGTCGCCGATGTAGAGCGAGTGGTCGCCGGAGAAATCACGACCCGTCTTCTTGGCCCACTCCACCGCGATGGGGGGAATATTCTGCGCCTTTTTGCTGACGCTGCCGACAACCTGGCCGGTGCCGGCGTCCGTAACGCCCAGTTTCTTGCCGTCGTACCAGAAGAGCGTGAACGGAGGCATGTTCTCGCGGGCGGCGAAGTCAAAACGCAGGCGGGTGGTGGTGGTGAACTGCTCGGGGCTGCCGCCGCCGGCTTCTTCCATGACCACGCTTGTGGGCATGCCGAGCTTCATCGCCCAGAAGGAGCCGTCCATGATGTGGCAACCCATGTTGCCGATGGAACCGCCGCCGAAGTCGAACCAGTCGTGCCAGTCGTGCGGGTGCAGGCCCTTGTGATATTCGCGGAATGGCGCGGGGCCGATCCACAGATCCCAGTCCAGGCCATCAGGCACGGGCAGTGATGGCGGCCGGCCGCCGGTGCCGCCGTTGGCGCGGTCGGTCCAGCAGTGCGACTCCGTGACGTTGCCAATGGCGCCGGCCCAGATGTATTCGCACAGGCGGCGGTAGCCTTCGCCCGAGTGGCCCTGGTTGCCGAGTTGCGTGGCGACCTTGGCGGTCTTGGACAACTCGGAAAGCTTGCGGGCCTCGTCGATGGTGTAGCAGAGAGGCTTCTCGATATAGACGTGCTTGCCCAGCTTCATGGCAATCATGCCGGGAAGGGCATGGTGGTTGTTGGGCGTCGCAACCGAGACGGCGTCAAACTGATCCTTGGCCTTGTCGAAAAGCTGGCGGTAGTCGGTGAAGGTCTTGAGGCTCTCACCATTGAATTTGGGATCGATCTTCTGGGCCTGCTTGATGGCGTTGGCATATTTCTTCTTGTCGGGATCGACGATACACACCAACTTCTCTTCCTTGACAACCGTGGACACATGCGTGCCGACGCCCTGTCCGCCGCAGCCGATGACGGCTACGCGTATCTTGTCCTTGGCGTCCTCGGCCGCCCAGACGAGGGGCGAGGGCACGTACTTTGCGGCGGAAATGGCGGCCGCGCCGACAGCCGCTCGTTGAAGGAAAATTCGCCGACTCTGATTTGTGGACATCTGACATCTCCTGAAAAACGTGTTTACGAAGCCGCTCTGCACCTGGGAGCGTACTGTTTTTATACTAACGCCGAAGCCGGATGTTCATTGGCGGTTGTGTTCTCTTTGCCTTTAGCCCCACCTGCTCTTAGAATCGGCCCTTCGTCCATGGTCTGTTCGAGGTTCGATTCATTATGAGTGACAGCTACATCCAGAATCTCTTCGCGGAACGTATCGGCGGGACAGGTTACGGCAAGGGCACCGCAATCTATAAATTCGAGAAGATCAAGCGGGCCAAGCGGGCCGCCCTGGCGGCCAATCCGGGAGCGGAGTTGATCGACA
>JBEKVL010000676.1:0-4010 GCA_049514055.1 Tepidisphaeraceae bacterium
GGCAGAACTCCCCGAAACCATCGCCCAGAACTCCATCCGGCTGGCCATCATCGCGGTGCCGGCGGATGTCGCCCAGGACGTCGCCGACACCCTGGTCGCTGCCGGCATCCGGGGAATTCTCAACTTCGCCCCGGTATCACTGACGGCTCCGCCGGAAGTCGGCGTGGCCGCCGTCGATCTGGCAGTGCAGCTCGAACAGCTCTCGTTCCAGGTGAACTTCGCGGCGGCGAAGCCGAAGGACTGTTCGGAGTTCACGCTTTAGCGCGTCTTCGATTAGAGACGGCGGAGAACCACGTTGAAGCGTGAACTCTCAACAAATCACGGCTTCTTCCGCAGCCAGCCAAAGAGCCCCGACGCTTTGCCATTCTCCGTCTCCGCCGAGGGCGCGGGCGGCGTCACGATACTCACGAACAGCCGCAACTCCGCGGCCATGTCCGCGGCATGAGCATACCGTTGCGACGGATTGCGGGCCACCGCCTTGGCACAAATCGCCTCCAGCCCCGGCGGGATTGAACTGTTTGTCTGCCTCGCCGGCGGAGGATCGATTGTCGCGATGTCCCGCAGAACACGTTCCATCGGGCCGTCGTACACGCTCCGCAATGTCAACAATTCCAGCAGCGTCAACCCAAGGCCCCAGATATCCAGTCGTTCGTCCAACCCGCTGGCCGTCGAAGAGGCGGCCCAACAGGCAAGCATTTCGGGCGAGAGATAGCGGGGCGTGCCCACGCAACCGGCCAGATAACGCTGGTCGGCACGCACGGCCAGGCCGAAATCGGCGAGCATCATCCGGCCGTCGGGCGCAAGAATGAGATTCCCCGGCTTGATGTCGCGATGCACGACACCGGCCGCGTGCGCCCGCTCCAGGCCATCCGCGACCATGGCGATCCAGGTCGCGACAATCGCGTAGTAAGGCTGCGGGTGCGCCATCGCCGGCTGCAACTCCGGCAGGAAACTTCCCGAATCCGTCCCCGCGATCTTGAGTACCTCGCCGGCCGGTTTCGTCGGGGCGTCCTTCCCTTTGAACGCGGCCACAAGCTGCTCGCCATCCATGCCCTTGATGAACTGCATGACGTAGTAGCATCCCTGCGGCGCCTGGCCATAGCGCAACACCTGGACGATGTTCGGATGCTGCACCTTGGCGGCCGCCCGGGCCTCGGAGAGAAACTGCTCTGTGGCCGCGGGTTGCAGTTCGCGCAAGAGCTTGACAGCGACATCCACGTCCAGCGCGTTGTCACGGGCGCGATAAACCTCGCCCATCCCCCCTTCCGCGATCTTCTCCAGAATGCTGAAGCCATCGATCACAAGCTCGCCCGTTGCGGCGGCGGCCGGTCCAGCGCCTGGTACGGCAGCGGCCGGTGAAGCCGCTGTGGCCGCCGCGGCAGTTGGCCTCGGCGGCGACACGGGCGCCCCGAGCTTATAGCGCGTCTCGGCGATGCGCTGCGAGAGCGTCATGGCGCGTTTGAGCCTCATGGGGGCCGGTTTCCCCTGCGTGGTCAGCGTGTACCACACGTCCATGTTCACGGAATTCGGGGCGACCAGGTCATCGTTGCAGAGCAGAAGACACTGCAGGAACTGCCCGATGTCCTCCTCGGCGACGAATCCGAGTTTGCCTGCCTGTTCGCGGCCGCGCAGCATCATCAATTCGAGAACGGCCGGGTCGTGTCTGGCCGCGTATTGGGGCCAGGCGCGGACCACGGCCGCCACATCCGGATTCGTTCCGGAATCGCCCGCCGCCGATGTGGCCGGCGCTTCGGACGCCGCTGGAGACGGCAACACCACGGGCGCTGCCGGCGGTTCGGAGACAGGCGACGCAGGCGCGGATGAAACAGGAGGCACAATGGCCGCAGGCGGCGGCGATGCCGGCGGATGCGCGCCCGGCGATGCCCCGCGGGATCCCGACGCGCCGCGCGAACCGGACGCGCCGACCAGCCCGCGCGAAAAGCCCGGCCCACGCCCCAGCGGCGACCGTTGATAGAGCGATGGTCTGGGAGTCGACGACCCCGCCGGCGTGTGAGCATTTGCGGCATGCGGCGTATCGGTTGGTGGCTCGGCGGGATGCACTTCCATGACATGCTCCGGAGCCGGTGCGGCGGGAGCGATCGCAGAGGTCCCGGTCTCAGCAACCGGCTCGATCGCGGCCTTGAAGACCAGATCGCCGATCCCCACCGAATCGCCCTCGTGCAGTTCAACCCAGTCATCGATGGGCGCGTCGTTAATCCATGTGCCCGAGGCAAAATCCAGCGTCTGAATCTTCAGGTGCCCGCTGTCGATCATTAGCTGGCAATGCTTCTCACCCACATTCGGCCCGGCCACGCGTACGTCGCAGTTCGCGCCGGCCCCGATCACAATCCAACCCTGGCCCTCGGCAAGAGCAATGGCAACGTCCGTCTGTCCGGATTTCTGCGAACGCAGTGTCAGTCGTATCTGGCTCATGGGCAATCACTTCCGTCCCTGCTTGGTCCTTCAATCATAGCCGCAAACGCGGCCACGAAAACCCCGCACGCCCGATGGCGTATAATATCGCGATCGCGGATGCAACACGCATCACGCCTAATGGCAAAGGAGCCTCCATGAACTGTTTCAAAACATTGGCAATCGCGACTGTGCTGGGCGCTACACTTTGCGGCTGCGCACAGAATTCCGGAGTGTCCGCCAATGTCGACCCGGCGCTGCCCGCGCCGGCCAAGCCCTACGCCAACGTCGATCCCAACCAGTTCGAGGCGCTATCGAAGCGGCCCAACACCGTGATCCTCGACGTTCGCTCGGCCGCGGAATATGCCGACGGCCACCTGCCCAACGCCGTGAACCTCGACGTCAATTCTCCCGGCTTCGCCGAGAGCGCAGCCAAACTCGACAAGTCCAGGGCCTATATCGTCCACTGCCGCTCCGGCGGCCGCAGTGCCCGCGCCTGCGCCGAGCTCTCCGGCCAGGGCTTCACCACGCTCTACAACCTCGATGGCGGCCTCACCGCCTGGATCGCCGCCGGCAAGCCCGTCGAGAAGTAGGACAGACATTCCTGTCTGTCTTGTCTTCGGCAGGACAGGCATTCCTGCCTGTCTTGTCTTCGGTGGGACAGACATTCCTGTCTGTCACTCTCCTTGTTGCCCCACCCCGCCCTATCGCCATAATCCACCGCCATGGACCCGGACTGCCGCCGACATCGCGCACTGGCAATCGCCATCATCGCCATCGGCACCACTCTGCCGCTGTTGCTCTACGGCTTGGTGTTCAGCCGCGGTCTGGCCATGCCCAAGCCCCAGGCACAGCGGATGCTCGCCGCCAACACCGCCGTTCTCGTCGATGTCGATCCGGCTCCGCCGGCCGCCACGACCTATCCCGCCGGCGCAACCCGTTGGCCACTGTCATCCATCCTCCAGACCCGAACTCCCGCCGATGTTCCGCGCGAACTACGTAGCCGAACACTGCTCCTCATGTGCCCCGGCGGCATCCAGAGTGCCCGCGCCGCGCTGCACCTGCGACACCTCGGCATCGGCGACGCCTTCGCCATTCGCGGTGGTCTCCAGGGCTGGCTCGCCGCCGTCCCCGGTTGCCCGCAAAACGTCCTGCTCCACGGCAACCCGGCCACCGACGCCACGATCCCGTCCTTCCGGACATCACCAGTCTACGAACAGTGGCTCGCCGTGCTGACCTTCTTCGGCGTCAAGGCGCTCTACACCCTGATCTCCGCGGCGATCATCATCGCCCTCTGGCGCCGAACCGAGCCCGATCTGGCCGCCCTCCGCCGCGCCATGCTCTTCTTCTTCATCGGCGAGGCATTCTGCTTCATCAATGTCATGGTCTTCTTCGAAGACTCGTTCCTGATGGAATTCCTGCACAGTACCGGCATGGTCCTCGCGCTGGCGTATACAGTCTACGCCCTGCTCGAGGGCGTCGATTCGCGCCTCATCCACTTCAGCGACGGTTCCCGCTGCGCCGCGGCCGCTCTCTGCGGCCGCTGCATCAAACACACCGCCACGCCCTGCGGCCTGCACCGGACTTTCATGCTGCTG
>JBEKVL010000677.1:0-4007 GCA_049514055.1 Tepidisphaeraceae bacterium
TCGCCTCCCTGAGGCAGCGGCAATACTACGCACATCCGCAAAACGCCTTCTGGAAGATCATCGGCGAGATTCTCGGCTGCGATCCCGCCGGCACCTACGAGACGCGCACTGCGGCCCTGTCGGCCGGGGGCATCGCGCTCTGGGATGTCCTGAAATCCTGCGCCCGCGAGGGCAGCCTCGACTCCGACATCGACTCGGGCACGATTGTCCCCAACGACTTCCCGGCCTTCTTCGCGACCCATCCGCACATTCGCAAGATCCTCTTCAACGGAGCCCGGGCCCAGGCGCTCTATCTGCGTCACGTCCGTCCCCTGCTCGCCGCCCGCCCCGAAATCCCGCACATCCGTCTCCCCTCCACCAGCCCGGCCAACGCCTCGATCCCCTTGGCGGAAAAGGTCCGGGCGTGGAGTGCGGTTCTAAGTTCCAGTGTCCCCTTTCCCGGACCCCCGAACCGTCCCCTTTCCCGGACCCGACAGACAGGTATGTCTGTCTTACCGGCCATGCCATGACAGGCGAGAATGCCTCTCCTGCCGGGAGCCCCGCCAAATGCGGGCCCTGGACGTCGGGCACATCCAGCGCCGCCGCATTTCCCACGCGGATGGTCTGCGCGTAAACTTGGGCCGATCATGAACGCTCAATTCGCCATCGGCATTGACCTCGGCACGACCAACAGCGTGCTGGCATACACACCGCTGGGGCTGGAGAAGCCTGACGTGAAGGTGCTTCCGATACCCCAGCTTGTGGCCGCGGGAACGGTCGAGCCGCGGGACATGCTGCCGTCGTTTCTGTATCTCGCGACAGACGCGGAACGGGATGCGCTCAAGCTCCCTTGGAGCAGGGTGGGCACGGCCCACCACACGGGGAAGCCCGATGGCGCGAACTTGGTGGGCGGTGCCCACCCTGCGGCCGTCGGCGCGTTCGCGCAGAAGCAGTCGGCCGACGTGCCGACGCGCTCGGTGGCGGCGGCCAAGTCGTGGTTGTGCCATTCGAAGGTGGACCGGCGGCAGCCGATTTTGCCGTGGGGCGCGCCGGCCGAGGTGCAGAAGGTTTCGCCGGTGGAGGCGTCGCGGCAATATCTGGCGCACATGGTGGCCGCGTGGACGGCGGCATTTCCGCAGGCACCGTTCGTGCAGCAGAAGGTGGTGCTGACGGTCCCGGCGAGTTTCGACCCGGCGGCGCGCGAGCTGACGCGCGAAGCGGCGCTGGCGGCCGGTTTCCCGGAGAATTTCGTGCTGCTCGAGGAGCCGCAGGCAGCGCTCTACTCCTGGCTCAATGACGCCGGCGACCGCTGGCGCAAGCAGCTCAAGGTGGGGGACACGCTGCTGGTGTGCGATGTCGGCGGCGGGACGACGGACCTGACGCTGATCGCCGTGGCCGAGGAAGACGGCGAACTGGTGCTGCGGCGGCTGGCCGTGGGCAACCACACGCTGGTGGGCGGCGACAACATGGACCTGGCGCTGGCGTTCGCTTCCAGGGAGGCTTTTGCGAAAAAGGGACAGAACCTCAATCCGTGGCAGTCCGTGGCGTTGTGGCACTCCTGCCGCAATGCCAAGGAGGCCTTGCTGGGCGAGAAGCCCCCGGCCAGGCACCCGGTGACGATCCTGGGCCGCGGGTCCAAGCTGATCGGCGGAACCATCTCGGTGGACCTGACGCGGGATGAGGCGCAGAAACTCCTGGTGGACGGCTTCTTCCCGGTGTGCGAGTTGTCGGCCAAGCCCGAGACGCGGCGTGCCTCCGGCTTCCGGGAAATCGGGTTGCCGTACGAGATGGATACCGCCATCACCCGGCACCTGGCCGCGTTCCTGTCGGCCAACCTCCCCACTCAGGACTCAGCACCGAACACCCAGCACTCACTGTCCCACATTCTCTTCAATGGCGGCGTCTTCAAGGCGGAGAAGTTCCGCCAGCGGCTGATGCAGGTGATCGAGGGGTGGTTCCCGGACAAGCGGCCGGTCGCGCTCGAGGGGCATCACGACCTGGACTTTGCCGTTGCCAAGGGGGCGGCCTACTACGCGGCCGCCAAGGAAGGCAGGGGCCTGCGGATTCGCGGCGGGGCGGCGCGGTCGTATTACATCGGCATCGAAACGGCCGGCCTGGCGATTCCCGGCGCACCCCGGCCGATGAAGGCACTCTGCGTCGTCCCCTGGGGCATGGAAGAGGGCACTGAGACGGATGTGCCGGCCGAGGAGATCGGGCTGGTGGTCGGCGAGGCGACGAACTTCGCATTCCTCGCGTCATCATCCCGCAAGACCGATCGGCCGGGCAACGTGCTGGAAACGTGGAAGGAAGGGGAACTCACCGAGACCGACCCGATGGTGGCAACGCTGCCGGCGGCCGAGGAGAACGAGGATGGATACGTGCCCGTGAAGTTCAAGTCGCGGATCACGGAACTGGGGGTTTTCGAACTGTGGTGCGTGAGCGGGATCTCGAAGCACCAGTGGAAACTCGAGTTCTCCGTGCGCGAGAGCGAGGCGTAGGATGAATCCTTAAACCTTCGGGCCGGTAATGTCCGATATTCACATCGTTGGCTGTGCTATGTTGCACAACCGCATTGGGAAACAGTACCCGCCAACGAGAACCCAAGGGGCGGATTGCGCCATGGAGGATGCGCGCGGGCAAGGCAAAGGAGTCGCCATGATTGGAAATGGATTGATCAAGTGGATTGTGGCCGGCGCCATCGCGCTGTCGGCCGGAACGGTTGTCGCGGGCACGGTGCATCGCGTGAAGCACCACACCATGACCCACAAAGCGACGGCGCCGGTTGCGACGTCGCACAAGGCGACGCCGACAGTGAAACACGCCACGACCACGCCGAAGAAGGTTACGGCGGTCACGCACAAGAAGACGTCGCTGGCGGTCAAGAAGCCCGCCACGACCAAACTCAGCACCAAGACGGCCAAGACCTCGACCAAACTGGCAACCCACACCCCGGCCAAGGCCACGCCGAAGAAGACCTACACGCATCCCCTGCCGCTGAAGAGCGGCACGGCGCCCTCGCGCGACAAGATGCCGTGGGTGTATTGATTACCCAGACCGGGATAGTTTGATACTGACCGGGACCGGTGAAAACCGGCCCCGGTTCTGTTTGCATCTCGCGGACTAATGGCCTTTCTGGTATTCCTGTGACGGCCCCGTTCTCTTCACGGACAGCGAATGTCGTCACAGAAGAAGCCTCATTCATCGCCGTCGCACACGCGAAAGTCCGCGGTCATCGCCGCCATTGCCGGACCGCTGGTGCTGGCGGCCGGGATCATCATCTGGCTCCGCCGCGACAACACGGACTACTCGCTGCCCGCCGGCAACGACGACAAGACCGTGTTCTCGCTCTATGCCGGCTCGGGCTCCTGCAAAGAGTGCCACCGCAATACCTACGACCTGTGGAGCACCTCCAACCATGGCCTGGCCGAACGCCTCATCGACCCGGCGATGGACGACGCAGCCTTCGTGCCGCCACGATCTTTCACGCATGGCACCCAGGCCACCGACATCCGCAAGACCGGCGGCAGGTTCGAGGTTGTCACGAACGGAATCGACGGCAGGCGTGAACCCTACGATGCCGTCCGTGTCATCGGCAACCGCCCGTTGCGGCAGTTTCTCGTGCCGTTTCCCGGCGGCCGGTATCAGACTCTCGAAGCATCCTACGACCCGGCAAAGAACGAGTGGTTCGACGTCTACGGCAACGAGGACCGCAAACCCGGCGAATGGGGCCACTGGACCGGGCGCGGCATGAACTGGAACAACATGTGCGCGACCTGCCACAACACCCGGCCGCGCAAGAATTACGATGCCCAGACCGATTCGTACAACACGGTCATGGCCGAAATGACCGTAGGCTGCGAGGCCTGCCACGGGCCGCTGAAGAACCATGTCACCTGGCAGCAGAAGCACGGCTCGAAGAAGGCCGACCCGACGCTGAAGAAGTTCACGCCCGAGCGCTGGCTTGATACCTGCGGCACATGTCACGCGCGGCGGCGGGAACTCACGGGCGACTACGTCCCGGGCGATTC
>JBEKVL010000678.1:0-4006 GCA_049514055.1 Tepidisphaeraceae bacterium
GGCTCGCGTTTCACGAACCGCTCCAGCGATTCGATTCCCAGGGCGAACTCGCGCAAGGCCGCCGATCGTTTGCCGCCCAGCGCCCGGCCGCGCAACCGCGGCAGGTGCTCGGGCGCATCGTATTCCGGCCCGTAGATGATCCGCAGATACTCCCTGCCCCGACACTTGACGGCCGGCTGCACCAGCCCGCGTTTGCCGCGTACGACAAAGTCCAGCGGCTTGACGACCATCCCCTCGCCACCGCCGCCGGTCAACTGCTCCCACCAGGCGATCCCCGCCGTGACGCTCGCGTCGTCGTTGATGTCTACAACCAGGTGATTCGTCGCCATCAATACCCCGCCGGCCAGCCGGGCCAGCATGTGCATGTGCCACAAATGATCCTTGTCCGCGAATACATGCCCCTCAATCGCCAGCAGATGGAACGGCGCCAACCGCAGATCGCTCACCGACGTCACCGGCCAGCAATACTGCCGATATGCCTCCACATACTTGGCGATACGCTCCAGCCTCGCCTCATGCCGCTGCAACAGCGCCGCCATGGCCGCGCCGGCGTCTCCCGAATAGTGCCCGCTCGCAGCGCGCAACACGTTGACCGCCTCCGCCAGCCCCGCCCGGCCGGCCGAGCCGACAGCCGCATACTGGCCCTTGAGCAGTTCCTGCGCCTTGGCCGACCATGGCATCAGTTCGCAGTCGAGACAGAACCAGTCGCTGGCGAATTCCTCCCAGAACCGTTCGCGTGTCAGCGCCGCATGGACGTGCTCCAGCAACTGCCGCTCGACGCGGCGGTCTTCAAAGAACAGCCGCCCCGTGCGCGTGTAGATGATCCCCGGTCCCTCGCCCCGAATGCCGAACCGCTTCGCGGCCGCGTCCTCGTCCCGGCAGATGATCACAACCGCCCGCGAGCCCATGTGCTTCTGCTGGCACACGACTCTCGCCACATCGTTGACGCGGAAATATGCAAACGCCTGCTGCGGATGCTCCAGCAGCCCCGGCTCGTCAGTGGTCTCCGTCGGCGACATGGTCGGCGGCAGATAGATCAGCCACTTCGGATTGGCCGCGAATCGGCTCATCACTTCCAGGGCGGCGATGGCGTTCTCTTCGCGCACGGTCACCGCATGGTGAATCCGCGTCTCGATGATCCGCTTGCCGATGACATCCTCGATATCCAGCACATCGTCGTTCGCCTGCTGGGCGGACATCGCCTCGGCCGGCATCGGTTCCGCCAGGAACGGCCGGGCAGGCTCGGCATACACGCGCTTCGCGGCCACCGAATACACCTCTTTCTCCGGCCAGCGCAGCGCCGTCAGCTTCCCGCCGAACACGCAGCCCGTGTCGATGTTGATGGTGCGGTTCAGCCAGTCGGCCTCGGGCACCGGCGTGTGGCCATAGACCACGGCCGCCCGGCCGCGATATTCGGCCGCCCAGTTGTAGCGTACCGGCAGCCCAAACTCATCCGTCTCCCCGGTCGTCTCGCCATACAGGGCAAACTCCCGCACACGCGCACTGGCCCGGCCGATATACTTCTCCTTCATCCCCGCGTGTGCCACCACCAGCCGTCCCCCATCTAGCACATAATGCCCCACCAGGGCATCAATGAACCGCTCGACTTCCCCTGCAAACTCCGCCGGCTCCCTGGCCAACTGCGCCAGCGTCTCGGCCAGCCCGTGCGTGATCTTCACATCCTTCCCGCGCAGCTTCCGCACCAACTTCACATCATGATTCCCCGGCACGCACAGCGCGACACCGGCCTTCACCATCGACATCACCAGCCGCAACACCTTGACCACACCCGGCCCGCGATCCACCAGATCGCCCACGAATATCGCCTTCCGCCCGGCCGGCGGGGTGACGCTGTAGTCATCGCCGACCGCATATCCCAGCTTCTCCAGCAGTTCCTTCAGCTCATCGAAACACCCATGCACATCGCCGATGATGTCAAACGGCCCATGGTCGTCCCGCCGATTGTTCCACAGCGGCTGCCGCTCGATCTGCACCGCCTCGACCTCTTCCGGCGTATGCAGTTCATACACATACCGAAACCCTTCCCGCCCCAGCCCGCGCAACCCGCGACGCAGTTGCTGAACTTGCTGCCGCACGACATGCCCGCCGAAATCCCGATCCGCCCGCTGCTTGTTCCGCTCCCGGCAAATCTCCTCCTTCAGATTCAGCACGATGGCCACCGGCAACACATCGTGTTCCCGCGCCAATTCCACCAGCGGCGTACGCGAATCGACCTGCACATTGGTCGCATCAATCACCGTCAGCAGCCCCCTGCTCAGGCGCTTGCCGACGACGTAGTTGAGTACGTCGAACGCATCGTTGGTCGCCTCCTGGTTGTTCTCATCATCGCTCACCAGCCCGCGGCAAAAGTCCGACGAAATCACCTCCGTCGGCTTGAAGCGCTTGCGTGCAAACGTAGACTTCCCGCAGCCGCTGGGGCCGATGAGAACGACGAGCGAGAGTTCGGGGATGGTGAGTTTCATGGCGCGACCTCATCGTTCAATGACACTGGAGAAAAAGCCATGTGTTGGCGAATTTGCGCGTTGCCAGATCATCTTTGTGTATCCAATAGTAGATCCGACCTGCATCGCCCCACATCCCACCGAGGCGGTCGTCGGAATCCACTTGCAACAACAATCGCCAATTGAATGATCCCGGAATCAATTCCTTTGCTCTCGGGTGCTCATAATAGTTGTAGACTCCCTCTGGCAGTCGCTCGTCGCGCGTGGCAAACTGCGCGGTCCGCTGCATGCAGCCCTGAATCGCGTCCGGATGTCCGAGCAATCGGTGTAACGGCACGTTTGCGTCATCGGCCGTGAGCAGCGAAAGCTCATCGCGGAGGCTCCAATACCGCATGAACTCATCTTCAGTCATTTCTCCCAGTGGCTCGATCTCGATTGAACGCAAGGCAGGCACTGTCAAAGACGGCACAAAGGACGCGTTCAAAACCCGCAGCACCAATGGCATCTCTGCACTGGCAGGCCGAGGCGTGGGAACAAGACCAGACACGTTGTCGAAATAAAGGACGCGCCACGCGGCCTGTTCACTCGTATCGTGCCCCCAAGGCATGCTCTCGACATCGTAGAAGAAAGAGAGCAGCCCGCCTTGTGGAAGGAGGGCCGCGCCCTCGATAGCACGAAGGTCGTCGAGCCTGATCTGGCCGACGAACGTGAGGGCTCTGCCGAGCCGCTTTCCGCCCACGGTCGGCCAGAGGTCCGCTGAAGGAAGACACGGAAGTCCGCCAAACCGAGAGCAAGTTGCCAGAGCCCTCTCTTTCTTCTCGCCAAGGCGGACTTCAATCGATGGCTTGACCGAACCGAGAATCGGATCCTTGATTCGTTCGAGTCCGTGCTTCGCGATCAATTCGTTGAGTTTCTCATACACGCTCATGTTTCTTGTCCTCGTCCTTCGGCGATGACCCAAGGGTAATCCTAAACACCCCCATCTGCGTCGCCGCCCCCACCACTTCATCCTCGGCCCCAATCGCGCGGAACCTTACGGTATACCCAAACACCTCGGCCACGCCTTTCGCCCATGCCTGAAACTGCTGACGCGTCCACTCGAACCGGTGGTCCCGATGCCGGAACTTCCTGGCCGGGAGGCCCTCAAACTTCACGTTGTACTCCACGTTCGGCGTCGTCAGCACCACCACGCCCGGCCGGGCGAACTCGAAGAGGACGCGCTCGAACGCGGCCAGGCGATTCTCCTCCAGGTGCTCGATCACCTCCACGACGGCGGCCGCGTCGAAGCCGGCCAGACGCTTGTCGCGGTAGTTCAGCGAGCCCTGAATCACCTCGATTCGCTGCCGCTGTTTCTCCGGCAGGCGGTCCAAGTTCAGCCGCTCGGCCGAAACCTCCAGGGCACGATAGGAAACATCCATGCCGACAATGCGCTCAAACTGTTTCTGGCTCAGTAGTTCCTTCAGGAGATTGCCGAAGCTACATCCCAGGTCCAACACGCTCTTGGCGCCGCTCCGGGTTAGTTCCTCGATCACCGCATCCAGCCG
>JBEKVL010000679.1:0-3999 GCA_049514055.1 Tepidisphaeraceae bacterium
GGCTGGCGTCCAATAAGAACGCCCGATGGCGCGGCCGAGCCCCGATCCAGGGGGTCTCTTTTATCGGTCGCGGGTGTCTCCGCTTTTTTTCTGCTAATGCCGCGTCCGCATCTCAAGTACCCCCTCGGATGCGGACGATGAATCTCCTGTTTTCGCCGCCAAGCGTAATTGCCGCACGGGCGACGCGCGACGAATGGACTTGCGAGAAAGGAGGTCGGGCATGAATGAGTTTGGAGGTCCGCTTTGTCGGGCTTCCGAAGGCCGCTGCGGAACGTGCCCTGATCCGTCAGCGAAAACAGCCTTTCGTTCAAGGGAATGATAATCGGGCCTGGCCGGACAAGTAGAACCGGCCGCCCACATTCAGTGCCGCGATCCGCAGAACCGCGGCCGTCACGGAGAGACAGATGAGCAGAATAAACACAAACGTCACGTCACTTATTGCACAAAACGTTCTTGCCAAGAACAACACTCAGTTGAATCTCAGTCTTCAACGGCTCGGCACCGGTCTCAAGATCAACAGTGGTGCGGACGATCCGGCCGGGTTGATTGCGGCGCAGAACCTGCTGGCGGAACAGGCCGGCATCAACAGCGCTGTCAGCAACGCCCAGCGAGACAGCAACATCATCGGCACCGCCGACGGCGGCCTGTCCGAAGTCAGTTCGCTCTTGACCCAACTCCAGGGTCTGACGACTCAAGCGGCCAACTCCGGCGGCATGTCCTCGGATGAAATCGCCGCCAATCAGCTTCAGGTCGACTCGATTCTCTCCACGATCAATCGGGTTGCCGGAAGCACCAGCTTCCAGGGGATGAATCTCCTCAACGGCAACTTCGACTACACGACCACCGGCGTCAACACGACGAACTTCACGAACGTCCAGGTCAACGCCGCCACTTTGCCTGACAACCAGCCGGTCAACGTGGTGGTTGCCGTCACGCAGTCGGCCCGCACCGCCACGCTCGGCTACACCGGCGGCGCGCTGGGCGCGAACAACGCGGTCACCCTCCAGATCGCCGGCAACCAGGGCACCCAACAGATTTCCTTCGCCGGCGGCACCACGGTTGCCCAGATGGTCACCGGAATCAATTCGCTCAAGGGCGCCACGGGCGTCTCCGCGGTCAATTCCGCCGGCGACCTCGGCCTCTATTCCACCGTCTTCGGCGCCGACCAGTATGTCAGCCTGACCACCCAATCCGGCACCTTCGTTCCCACCGCCGCCAAGGCGACCGGCCGCGACGCCATCGTCACCGTCAACGGTGCGGCCGCGACCGCCAAAGGCCTGAATGTGTCCTATCGTTCGTCGAATCTGGATATTGCCATCGGCCTCGGTACTGCCTTCAACACTGCCGGCAACGATAGCTTCCAGATCACCGGTGGCGGCATGACGTTCGGGCTGGGCTCGCAGGTCACCCAGAGCAGCAAATCCTCGATCGGCATCGGGTCCGTCACCACCGGCTCGCTCGGCGACAACATGAACGGCTACCTCAGTTCGCTGGGCTCGGGCATGACCAACTCGCTCAGCAGCGGCAACCTCGTCACTGCCCAGCAGATCGTGGATAAATCCATTACCCAGGTCAGCACGCTTCGCGGACGCATCGGCGCGTTCCAGAAGTTCACGCTGGGTTCGACGATCAACAGCCTCAATGTGGCCCTCGAGAACGCCTCCGCGGCCACGTCCGCCATCGAGGATACGGACTTTGCGGCGGAAACCTCGAACATGACGCGGGCTCAGATCCTCAGCCAGGCAGCCAGCACCGTGCTGGCCCAGGCCAACACGGCCCCGCAGTCGGTCCTGACGCTCCTCCGCGGTGGTTGATCGCCATGGCGGTAACCTGAGCGGCAGTTAGGCAGATCTTTCTTGCAAGTCCACACCCCCGGGAACGCCCCGGGGGTGTTTTCTGTTTGGGACGGCCAACCCCTGGACCCGAAAATTGAAAACGTCCGACTCGCAGATCTGACATCTGTGATTCAGAATTTCCGCAAAATTGAAATTTGAAATCTGACATTTCCCCGTCTTGGCGTATGATGTTTCGCCGTATGCAGCCCGGCCCGGTCCTGAATTGCGATTCCCAGTCCACGCCACCCGATGGCGGCGCTGCTTGCGATTCACGCACGATTCCCGGTGCCCGGGCCGCTCTTGCCCTGCTGCTGCTCATCAACCTCTTCAATTACATCGACCGCTACATCCTGGCCGCGGTCGAGCCCCGCATCCGCGAGGATCTGCTCAAGGGCGACCCCAACGCCATGAAGAAGACCGGGTTCCTCGCCACCGCTTTCCTCGTCACCTACATGCTGACGGCACCCGTCTTCGGCGTCCTCGCCGACCGGTTCTCCCGCTGGCTGATCATCGGCGCCGCAGTGATTCTCTGGTCCATCGCGACCGGCGCCACGGGCCTGGCCCTGGTCTTCCCGATGCTGCTGCTGGCCCGCGTCTTTGTCGGCGTCGGCGAGGCGGGCTACGGACCCGCGGCTCCCACGCTGATATCGGACTACTACCCCGTCGAAAGACGCGGCTCGGTCCTGGCGTGGTTCTACATGGCCATCCCTGTGGGCTCGGCCCTGGGCTATGCCCTGGGCGGATTCGTGGAAACGCACTTCGGCTGGCGTTGGGCCTTCTACGCCGCCGTCGTTCCCGGCATCGTACTGGGGTATCTCGCGCTGCGCCGGAAAGACCCGCCCCGCGGGGCGGCCGACCAGACGCATGCGCCACAACGCGTGTCGATGGCCGACTACCTTCGGCTGTTGCGCATCCCCTCCTACTTGCTTGACACCGCCGGAATGGCCGCCCTGACTTTCGCCATCGGCGGCATCTCCTACTGGATGCCCGGCTATCTCATCTTCCGCAAGGCCGGCTCATTGGCCCAGGTCAACATGATTTTTGGTGGCATCACCGTCCTGGGCGGTATCGTCGCCACGCTGCTCGGCGGCATGGCCGGCGACAAACTGCGGCCGAGGTTCTCCGGGTCGTACTTCCTCGTTTCCGGCATCGGCATCCTCATCGCCTGTCCGCTGATCCTGCTCATGCTGGTAACGCCGTTTCCGCTCTGCTGGGTGGTGATCTTCCTCACCGTTTTCTTCCTTTTCTTCAACACTGGTCCTTCCAACACGATCCTGGCCAACGTCACGCATCCGACTATTCGCGCCACGGCATTTGCGGTGAACATCCTGGTCATCCACGCCCTCGGCGACGCCGTGTCGCCTCCGCTGCTCGGTGGCATCATCGAGAGCACGCCCGCCAAAGACAACTGGAACATCGCCTTCATCGTTGTCGCGGCAGTCTCGGGCCTGGCAGGGGTGACCTGGCTCCTGGGCATCCCCTATCTGAAGAAAGATACGGCCGCCGCATCCGTCTGACCGCCGCCGCTATAATCCCCGCCATGCTCCGCACCCTTTCCGTCGACGCGCGACGCCTCTTCCTCACCCGCTGCATCCGCATGTTCGCCTACGGCATGCTCTCCGTCGTCCTTTTTCTCTACCTCCACGCCATCGGGCTTTCCGACAAGAAGATCGGCCTGCTCTTCACGCTCACCTACGCCGGCGACATCCTCATCTCGCTCTGGCTGACCACCTCCGCCGACCGCCATGGCCGGCGGCTCACGCTCATCATCGGCGCGCTGCTGATGGTCTTCGCGGCCGCCTTCTTCGCGGGCGTGGGCCACTTTCTGCTGCTGCTCATGGCCGCCACCATCGGCGTCATCAGCCCCAGCGGCAATGAAGTCGGGCCGTTTCTCGCCGTGGAGCAGGCCTCCCTCAGCCAGGTGCTCCGCGACGATCAGCGCACCCGCATCTTCGCCTGGTATAACCTTGCCGGCTCGCTGGCCACGGGCGCCGGTTCACTTGCCGGCGGCATGCTGGCGGCCGCGGCAAAACTGGCACAGTTGCAGGGCGGCAACATCCACAGGCCCGTCGTGGTTGCCTATGGCCTGCTGGGCATCGCCCTGGCCGTGTTCTTCACCAGGCTCTCACCCGCGATCGAGGCCCCGCCCGCGACTGCGCCGCGC